>DVOV01000217.1 GCA_018713375.1 Candidatus Scatomorpha stercorigallinarum
CGGACGGTGCGCGAGGGGCTGGAGCGGAAGTTTGAGTACATCCGGGCCGAGCGCGTCTTCTTCACGGCGGCCTTCCGCGCCGCCGGAAGGGGAGACGGCCTTCCTGCTGGAGCTCTACTGCCGCGGCAGCGTGGCGATGACGGTGCGCTGGGTGCTGTCCGGCATGCGCACGCCGCCTGCCGAGCTCGCCCGGCACATGACGGACGCGCTTCCCGCGGCGCTGGAAAAGCTCTTCCGCCGCCTCAGGCTGCTCTGAGCGCGGCGGGAAAATAACGCCCGGCCCCAATCGGGGCCGGGCGCTTTGCCTTTCAGGACTCTGCGCGGCGGCGGAGGGTTTTGGGGATAAAGGCGGCGAAGAGGCAGCTTGTTATCACGGCGGCGAGGCCGTCGGCGATGGGCTCGCAGAGGAAGGTGGCCTCCGCGTCAAAGAGGGCGGGGAGGGCCAGGATGCTGCCCAGGAAGATGCTCTTGCGCAGCAGCGAGCAGGCGAGCGAGAGGCCCACGCGCCCGAGCGCCGTCGTCTCGTCCACCAGCGTGTACTGGACGGCGAGCGGGATTATCATCGCGGTGAAGACCCTGATGAAGCCCACGCTGCGCCCGGCGAGCTGCGCGTCCGGCGTGAAGAGCCGGACAAAGAGCGCCGAAACCGGGCTGTGCGCCGCAAGCGTCATAAGCGCGCAGAAGGCGAGGCAGAGCAGGGCGATGTAGAGGATGGAGCGCTTGACGCGGCCTATCTCCCGCGCGCCGTAGCTGAAGCTCACAACCGGCTGGGCGCCCTCGGTTATGCCGCCCATGGGCAGGCTTATGAGGGAAAACCAGCTCTGCACAATCGTCGCGCAGGTGACGAGCGCGTCGCCCTCGCCGGGGCCGCCGTAGCGCTGCAGGACAGAGTTGAGGACGATGAGTATGGCGCTGTCCGTGCTGAGAATCAGGAAGGTCGGCAGGCCGAAGGCCAGTATCTGCCTTATGAGGCGCGCGTCGGGGCGCGAGGGCCTCAGCCGGACGTGGGCGGATTTCCGAAGCAGGCAGCATATGACCAGCGCGCAGGAGGCCGCCTGCGATATGACCGTGGCTATCGCCGCCCCGGCCACGTCGAGGCCGAAGACGAAGATGAACAGCGGGTCGAGCGCGATATTCAAAACCGCGCCCAGCATGACCGTCAGCATGCCCAGGCCGGAGAAGCCCTGGGCAATCAGATAGCTGTTCAGCCCCGTCGCGAGCAGGGCGAAGACGGTGCCCGAGGTGTATATGGTGAGGTAGGTGTCCGCATAGCCGAAGGTCTCCGCACTCGCGCCGAAGGCGAAAAGGAGCCTGTCCTTGAGCGCGAGGAACAGCGCCGTCAGCGCCGCGGCGAGCACGAGGAGCATGAAAAAGCCGTTGGATACGACCTTCTGCGCCTCCTCGCGGCGGCCCTCGCCCAGGCGCATGGCCAGTATCGGCGCGCCGCCCAGGCCCACGAGCGAGGCGAAGGAGCTCAAGAGCGTCACAATCGGCCCGCAGACGCCGACGCCCGCCAGCGCCAGGGAGCCAATCCCCTCGATATTGCCTATGTATATCCTGTCCACGATGCTGTACAGCACGCTCACGAGCTGCGCGAGCATGGTCGGTATCGCCAGGCGGCAGACCAGCGGGAAGAGCCGGTCGCGGCCCAAATCGTTTGTGCGGCGCATATTATCCCTCCAACTCGCGCATTATACTCCGCTTTGCCCCGCAGGTAAAGCGGAATTTTTGCGCGGAGGTTTACAACTCGGCCAAAGTGTCACTTTACTATTATAATCGAGGTGATATAATGCGGATAGACAAGAAATTAACCCATGAAATATCTGAAGGAGGAACCAGCAATGTCCAACCGCATCATGCTCAACCAGTGCTCTTATCACGGCGCCGGCGCCGTGGCCGAAATCCCGGGCGAGGTCAAGGCCCGCGGCTTCAAGAAGGCCCTCGTGGTCTGCGGCCCGAGCATCCTCAAGCACGGAGTGGTCGCCAACGTCACCGACAAGCTCGACGCCGAGGGCCTGGCCTATGAGATTTTCTCCGACATCAAGGCCAACCCGACGATTGAGAACGTCCAGGCCGGCGTCGAGGCCTTCAAGGCCGCGGGCGCGGACTACATCATCGCCATCGGCGGCGGCAGCCCGATGGACACCGCCAAGGCCATCGGCATCATCGTCACCAACCCCGAGTTCGCCGACGTGCGCTCCCTCGAGGGCGTCGCGCCCACCAAGAACCCCTGCGCGCCGATAATCGCCGTGCCCACCACCGCCGGCACCGCCGCCGAGGTCACTATCAACTACGTCATCACCGACGTGGAGAAGCGCCGCAAGTTTGTCTGCGTCGACGCGCACGACATGCCCATCTGCGCCGTTGTCGACCCCGAGATGATGAGCTCCATGCCGAAGGGCCTCACTGCCAGCACCGGTATGGACGCCCTCACCCACGCCATTGAGGGCTACACCACCCTCGCCGCCTGGGAGATGACCGACATGTTCCACCTCAAGGCGATAGAGCTTATCTCCAAGAACCTCCGCGCCGCCGTCGCGGGCGACCCCGCCGGCCGCGAGGGCATGGACCTCGGCCAGTACATCGCCGGCATGGGCTTTTCGAACGTCGGCCTCGGCATCGCGCACAGCATGGCGCACACCCTCGGCGCGGTGTACGACACCCCGCACGGCGTCGCCTGCGCGATGATGCTGCCCATCGTCATGGAGTATAACGCCGAGTGCACCGGCGAGCGCTACCGCGAGATAGCCCGCGCCATGGGCGTTGAGGGCGTCGACTCCATGAGCCAGGCCGAGTACCGCGCCGCCGCCATCGAGGCCGTCCGCAAGCTCGGCGAGGACGTCGGCATCCCCTCGAAGCTCGAGGCCCTCAGGGAGGAGGACCTGCCCTTCCTCGCCCAGAGCGCCTACGACGACGCCTGCCGTCCCGGCAACCCGAAGGACACCAGCGTCGAAGACCTCACCGCTCTCTTCCGCAAGCTGATGTAAGAAGCTGAACGCTCATCCCCCTCGCGAGGAGTTCGCGAGGGGGATTTTTTCGCTTTGTATTAACAGTTTCAAAACTTTCTTTTTACTTGTTGCACTCCGGCGGGAAAAATGGTAAGCTGTATATACAATAACAGCGGCGCTGCCGCAATTTTGAATAAGGAGCGTGATTCATATGGTCAAAGTTATCGCAGGCCTGAAGGGATCCGGTAAAACCAAGCAGCTCGTCGAGCTCGTGAGCGCGGCGGTGCGGGATGAGCACGGCGACGTCATCTGCATAGAGAAGGACAGGAACCTCACGTTCGACATACCCTATCAGGCCCGCCTGATATACGCCAGCGACTATCAGATTGGCACCTTTGAGTTCATGAAGGGCTTCATATCCGGCCTGCGCGCCGGGAACTATGATATCTCCCACATATTTATCGACAACTTCCATAAGCTTTTCAACTCCAACGCCGAGGACAAGGTCATCGAATTCCTCAACTGGATTGCCGCCTTTTCGGACAGCGAAGAGATTAAGTTCACCATCACCATGACCGCCGACCCGAACACTCTCAGCGAGGAGATTAAAAAATATACCGTTTGACATATATGAAAGCGCCCCGGACGAATGGCCGGGGGTCATAAGAAAGTAATATTGCTTTTTGCAGGAACGGCATGGCTTCGGTCATGCCGTTTCCTGTTTCATTAGTTCGTCCACGGGGATAAAGCCCACAAGGTCATAGGAGATGCGGATGCCCTGTCTGCGCTTCCCGCTGCT
>DVOV01000021.1 GCA_018713375.1 Candidatus Scatomorpha stercorigallinarum
GCCCTCATAGGAGAGGTACTGCCCGTCCGTCTCGCGGACGGCGGCGAGCATCTTCTGCCAGTAGGCGTCAAAGTCCGCGCCCCACTTTTCGCGCAGCTCGTCCTCCGTGGCGTAGGCCTTGCAGCAGCCGGGGTCGGTGCAGACGTCGGCCTCCGGGTGGTTGGCGTTCACCGTGCGCGTGCGGCTGAGGATGAAGCTGCGCGCGGCCACGGCCTGGGCCTTCAGGGCGTCCGGCTCGAAGAGCGCGGGCATCTCCGCCGCCACCACCCCCGGCAGGTATGAGGCCATGTCCACCGTATGCACCTCGCCATCCATGAGGACGGTGAACACCGTCTCCGCGTCCGCGCCGGGCGTGGCGGAGGGCCCCTCCGGCGCCGCGCCGGGGGCGAGCAGCAGCGGCAGGGCGAGGGCGATGGCAAGGCAGACGAGCGCCGCGGCGACGATAGTCTTCATGGCTGTACCTCCCGTGCTTGACTTATGCCGTCAAAAAGGTATACAATGCTTTGATAGCGGCTCTGCCGCCGGTATATTCTATATGGACAGGAACGGGATATATGCGTAACAACGCCTTGACGATATGCTGCGGCGTCTGCGTGGCGGGCGCTTTCGGCGTTTTCACCCGCTGGATGCAGGACCTGACCGCCTTTGACGAGCACGGGCTCTATGTGCGCGGAAACATCTGGGGAGCGGTGCTGCTGCTGCTCTGCATCGCGGCGGCCGGCGCCATGCTGGGCGCCATCTGGTACCTCAAAAACCACGAGCGTCTGGTGTCGCCCGCCGGCTTCGGCGCGGCGCACGCCGGCGGCGGCGTTATCCGCCGCGCAGCCTGGCTCATCATCGCCGTTTTCATGGCCGTGGCCTGCTTCGCCCTGCTGCTGACGGCGGGCAGCAGCCAGTACGCCTCCCTGCTGCGCGTGCTCGCGCTGCTGGGCCTGCTGGCGGACGCCGGCTTCGCCGGCATGGCCGCCGCCGGCGGCCGCGGTGAAAAGGAAAGCAGCGGGGCCTCGCCCCTGGTCTGCCTGGCCTGCGTGCTGCCCGTGGCCTTCTGCTGCTTCTGGCTGGTGGTCAGCTACCGGCAGGATGCCGCCACCGCCGTCGTCTGGCGCTACGGGCCGGAGATCAGCGCCATCGCCTGCTCGCTGCTGGCCTTTTATTACCTGGCCGGGCACGCCTTCGGCCGCCCGCGGGCCTATACGGCCATGTTTTTCTGCGCCTGCGGGGCCTTCCTCTGCTTCACCGCTCTGCCGGGCAGCCGCCTGATGGCGCTGCAGCTGCTGCTGGCGGGCAGCGCGCTGATGCAGCTCTTTTTCCTCGCTTCGCTGGCCGCCAACCTGCGCCGCGCGCCGGAGGCGGTCCCCCGGGAGGCGGAGGAGGAGCCGGACGCGCCGCCGGCGCAGCCGCCGGAGGAGTTCGGCACCCTTGACGACGCGCTGCGCGCCGAGCGCGAGGACGAGGAGTTCGCCGGCAGCTTCGTGGAGTACGACCCCGGCGAGCCGCGGCAAAAAAACCGTTGACAGGAGCGCCGCGGTTTTATATAATAGCCGTTGCCGCGCCTTCGGGAGCGGCTAAAGAAGTCAACTACAGCGGCCGGCAAAGCCGCGCCGCCGTTGAGTATAACACCGGAAAGGATGTATAAAAATGGTTCGCACCTATCAGCCCAAGAAACGCCAGAGGAAAAAAGAGCACGGCTTCCGCAAGAGGATGGCCAACCGCAACGGCCGCAAGGTCCTTGCCCGCCGCCGCGCGAAGGGCCGCGCCAAGCTCAGCTACTGAGTGAGGCCGCAAGGGGGCAAAAACAATAACGTATGACCCATCAGGGGCGGCCTATGACCGCCCTTTGTGCGGTTTCGGCGCTTTCAGGAAGGGAATGCTGTTGGACTTCACAGAATCGCTGCGGCGCAACAACGACTTCCGCCGCGCGTATTCGCGGGGCAGGAGCGCCGCGGAGAAGTGCCTGGTAGTATATGCCAAGCGCAACGGCTCGCGCGGCAACCGGCTGGGGCTCACCGTCTCGGCCAAGATCGGCTGCGCCGTGGTGCGCAACCGCATACGCCGCCGCCTGCGGGAGATCTACCGCCTGCACGAGGGCGATTTCCGCCGCGGGTACGACATCGTGGTCGTCGCGCGCCACCGCGCGGCGCAGGCTGAGTACGCCCGCCTGGAGCGGGAACTGCTGCGCGCGGCCGCGGAGCTGAAGCTGCTCGCGGAGGAGGCGGAGGCGTGAAAAAGCTCATGCTC
This sequence comes from Candidatus Scatomorpha stercorigallinarum, assembly GCA_018713375.1. The sequence continues at coordinate 2,239 of DVOV01000021.1, forward strand.
GCCGCCATACGCTTCTACCGCCGGCGCATCTCGCCGCTGACGCCGCCCTGCTGCCGTTTCGTGCCCACCTGCTCGCAGTACGCGCTGGAGGCCATTGAAAAATACGGCGCGCTCAAGGGCGGCTGGCTGGCGCTGCGGCGCATCTGCCGCTGCCACCCCTTCCATTTCGGTGAGCACGAGTTCTATGACCCCGTGCCCTGATATCCCCCGGCGCGGCTCACTTACGACCCACTGAGGAGACAAAGACATGCTTGATGCGATAGCAACACCGTTTGGCTGGCTGATGCGTCAGTTCTATGCGCTGACGGGCAACTTCGGCCTGGCCGTTATCCTCTTCTCGCTCGCTGTCACCATCGTGCTGCTGCCCTTCATGGCCAAGAGCAAGAAGGGCATGATGCGCATGACGCGCCTGCAGCCCAAGCTGATGGAGCTGCAGAAAAAGCACGAGGGCAACCAGCAGAAGCTCAACGAGGAGATCGCAAAGCTCTACCGCCAGGAGAAGGCCAGCCCCATGGGCGGCTGCCTCTGGACCCTGCTGCCCTTCCCCATCCTGCTCGCCCTCTACCGCGCGGTCATCAAACCGCTGACCATCGTGATGGGCGTCCCGGACGAGCTGCTGGCCGAGGGCGGCGCGCTGCTCAACCGCCTCAACGAGCTGGGCTTCTCCCTGGCCGAGGGGGCGAACTCCTACTACGCTCAAATCTACCAGTCGGAGTTCATCACCGCCAACTTTGACCAGTTCGCCGGCATCTCGGACAAGCTGATACCCATGGACTTCAACTTCCTGGGGCTCAACCTGGCCGCCACGCCCAACTGGCACTTCTGGGCCTTCGACTTTTCCGAGGGCGTCTGGCCCGTCATCGGCCTGTTCCTCATCCCCATCATCTCCACGGCGCTGAGCTACCTCTCGATGTACATCAGCCAGAAGGTAAACGCCACCACCGCCACCACCGCCCAGGCCCAGAGCACGAACAAAATGATGCTCTGGATGATGCCTCTGATGTCCCTCTGGCTGGGCTTCACCCTGCCCGCCGCCATGGGCATCTACTGGATCATGAACAGCATCACCGGCATCATCCGCGACACGGGGCTCACCGCTTACTATAAGAAGAAGCTGGACGCCGAGGACGCCGTGCGCCGCGCGGAGGAGCGCGAGCGCGAGGAGGAGCTGGAGCGCAAACGGCAGGAGACCGAGCGCCTGCGCGCGATGAACGCCACCACGGTGAACAAGAACACCAGCAAGAAAAAGCAGCAGGCCCAGGCCGCCCAGGCCAATACCGAGCGCAAAGCGGCCGCCGAGCGCGAAGAGCGCGCCGCCCGCCGCGAGCGCCGTGGCGTCAAGGAGGAGGAAAAGCCCGCCTCCCAGGTCGGCAACCGCCGCTATGCGCGCGGCCGCGCCTATGTCGCCGACCGCTTCACCAACCCCGAGGGGGCCGAGGAGGCCACCGCGGCCGCCGCGGCCGAGAGCGAGTTCGGCGAGAGCATCGACCCGGATGTGCCGGAAGCTGTGGAAACGGCCGCCCGGGATGAGAGTCAGGAGTAATCGAATATGAAGAAATATCTGGAGAAATCCGGCAAGACAGAGGACGAGGCCCTCGCCGCCGCGCTGGCGGAGCTGGGCCTGGACCGCGACGACGTGTCCGTGGAGATCGTCGCCCGCGCCAAGAGCGGCTTCCTCGGCATCGGGGCCTCCCCGGCCGTGGTGCGCGTGGAGTACGAAGCGCCGGACGAGCCGGTAAAGAGCGCCGAGCCGGCCGCGGAGAGCGTGAAGAGCGCCCCGCGCCGCCCGAAAGCGGAGAGCGCCGCCGCGCCCACGGCCAAAGCCGGGCCCCCCGCGCCCAAATACGCCGGCGAGGGCGTGAAGGCCGACACCGAGCGCTTCCTCACTGGGCTCCTCGAGCGCATGGGCATCACGGCGGAGATCGACATCCGCGACCGCGAGAACGGCGGCCTGCTGGTGGAGCTCTCCGGCCCGGGCATGGGCGCCGTCATCGGCCGCCGGGGCGAGACGCTGGACGCCATCCAGCACCTGACGAACTACGTCGTCAACCGCGGCAGCGACAAGCGCTGCCACATCAGCGTGGACGCGGAGAGCTACCGCGCCAAGCGCGAGGAGAGCCTGGTGCATCTGGCGGAGAAAATGGCCGCCAAGGTGCTCAAGTACAAGCGCTCCATGGCGCTGGAGCCCATGAACTCCTATGAGCGCCACGTGATACACACCGCGCTGCAGAACTTCGAGGGCGTCTCCACCAGCTCCACGGGCACGGAGCCCAACCGCCGCGTGGTGATATCCTACGAGCGCAGCGCCGCCAGGAACAACGACAGCAGCCGCCCGCAGAGCCGCGAGTGGAGCTGAAGACCGCGGAGGTGACCGGCATGATATACGAGACCGTGCGCGAGCTGCTCGCGCATCAGCTGGAGATCGACCCGGCCCAGATCGGGCCGCAGACCGACATCCTCGAGGACCTGGGCGCCGATTCGCTCGACATCGTGGAGCTCGTGATGGCCATCGAGGAGGAGTACGACATCGTGATCACCGACGAGCGCGCCGCCAATGTGCGCACCGTCGAACAGCTCGTGGAGATGCTCGAGGGCATCCTCGGCAGCAAATGAATCCCCTGCCCGCCAGGCGGCGCAGGAACACATGATCGGCCGCTCCGGGGCGCATCGCTGCGCCCCGGAGCTTTCTTTGCGCCCGCCGGGGCTTGACAAATCGCCACCGCCGTGACAGAATATCATCGCCCGAGCCGGGAGCTTCCCCTTCCGGCGAGGCCGCCTGTGACCGCTGACGCCCGAACCGCGCTTTGGGCGGAAGCAACGCCGCTATGCCGGCGCAGCCATGCCATGGGCATGGCATTTTTTGTTGTCTGGGAGGGCGCAAGCATGGAGGAGAACACCCTGGCCGCGATATCCGTCGTGGTGGAGGAGCCGGATTCCGTACCGGCGCTGAACGCGCTGCTGCACGAGTACGCCGGGTGTATCATCGGGCGCATGGGCATCCCCTACCGCCAGCGCGGCGTGAGCTTCATCTGCCTGGCGCTGGACGCCCCGGCGGACAGGATCAACGGCCTCTGCGGGAAGCTGGGCAGGCTGCGGGGCGTGACCGCCCGGGCGGCGTATTCGTCCGCCGGCGGCAAAAAGAAGGAAACGAGGGTGAAAAATGATGAGTAAGAGGATATTTTCCGCGATAACGGCGCTCTGCCTGGCCCTTGCGCTCGCCGCCTGCGGCGCCGCCCCGGCGGAGGAGACGCCCGCGCAGGAGAGCGCGCCGGCCACGGAGGCCCCGGCGCAGGAGACGGCCGCGCCGTCGCCCGACACGGAGCTGGAGATCGACATCATGGTGCTCAACGGCACCACCGGCTTCGGCATGGCGCCGCTGATGGCGGACGCCGCCGCCGGCGAGGCCGCGCTGAACTATGCCTTCAGCGTGGAGACAGACGCCAGCAATGTCTCCGCCGCCATGATAAACGGCGACGCCGTGATCGCCGCCCTGCCCACGAACGCCGCCGCGGCGCTCTATGACCGCACGGAGGGCGCGGTGCAGCTGCTCGCGCTGAACACGCTGGGCGTGCTCTACCTGGTGAGCGACGGCAGCGTGGAGATAAGCTCGGTGGCAGACCTCGCGGGGCGGACCGTCTATGTCCCCGCGCAGAACCCGACCTTTATATTCCAGTATATCTGCGAACAGAACGGCCTTGCCGTGGGCGAGGACGTGTTCATCGACAACACCTACGCCCAGCCGGCGGAGCTCAACGCCGCCGCGGCCTCCGGCGCGGTCAGCCTGGCCGTGCTGCCCGAGCCGATGGTGACCATCGCCCGCAGCCAGAACGAAAACCTCGCCGTGGCGCTCGACCTGACGGCGGAGTGGGACGCCGTAGCCCCCGCTGGCAGCCTGGTGCAGGGCTGCGTCGTGGTCAGCCGCGATTTCGCCGCGGAGCACCCGGCGGAGGTGGCGCAGTTCCTCGACGACTACGGCGCGAGCATCGAGGAAGTGCGCTCCGACCCCGCCTCAGCCGCCAGGGACATCGTGGCCGCCGGCGTGTTCGCCCAGGAGGCCGTGGCCGAGCGCGCCATACCCAACTGCAACCTCTGCTTCATCACCGGCGAGGAGATGCGCGGCGCCATGTCGGAGTTTCTGGACATCATGGCCGAAGTCGCGCCCGAGAGCATCGGCGGCGCGGCGCCGGACGGCGGCTTCTACTACCTGGGGTGAGGCGGAGGATACTGCGCGCGCTGCTGCCGCTGGCCTTCTGGCTGGGGCTGTGGGCGCTGTGCGCGCTGATACTCGCCGCGCAGGGCCGCTCGCTGCTGCTGCCCGGCCCGGGCGAGACGCTCCGCCGCCTGGCGGAGCTGGCGGCCACGGGCGAGTTCTGGCGCTATACGCTCGCCTCCATCGGCCGCGTGACGCTGGGCATCGCCCTCGCGCTGTGCCTGGGCGTGCTGGCGGCCGCGCTCTGCGCGCGCTTCGCGGCCCTTGACGCCCTGCTCGCGCCGGCGATGTCCGCCGTCAAGGCCACGCCCGTGGCCTCCTTCGCCATACTGGTGCTCGTCTGGCTGCCGCGGGACGCCGTACCCGTCTGTGTGGCGGCGCTGATGGTGCTGCCCGTGGTCTGGGCCAATGTGCGCGCGGGCATCCTCGGCGTGGACGGCCAGCTGCTGGAGCTCGCGCGCGTCTGCCGGCTGCCGCGCGGGCGCGTAGTGCGGCGCATCTACGTCCCCTCCGTGCTGCCGGGCTTTGCCGCGGCCTGCCGCTCAGGCATCGGCTTCGGCTGGAAGGCCGGCATCGCCGCCGAGGTGCTCACCGTGCCGCGCGCGTCCATGGGGCGCATGATCTACGAGTCGAAGTACTATCTGCAGACCGCCGACCTCTTCGCCTGGACGCTGGCGGTGATACTGCTGAGCGTGGCCATCGAGCGGCTGCTGCTGGCGGCGCTGCCGCGCGGCGGCGGGAAGGGGGCGCGCACGGAT
>DVOV01000218.1 GCA_018713375.1 Candidatus Scatomorpha stercorigallinarum
TGTTTTCTGCATCGCCGACCGTGCGTTGCTCCCTGCGGTCGCGGCACTACCTTACAAATTATCGACCCGCCAGCGGCGCGAGCGAAGCGAAGCCAACCGCGGCCGGCCAAGCTGCGCTTGGATGCAAAGAAGCGCGCCTCACCAACGGATGACCTCCGTTAGTGAGGCGCGCAGCGCAACCGCCTCCAGGCGCAGCCTGGTCTTTGGGCAAGACCAAAGAAATGGGGTGGCACTGGCCCCCTCGCGGGGGCCTCCCCCCAGCGCGACTAATCGAAAGTGTGCTCCCAGGCAAGGGCGGAGAGTGGCGCGAGGTCTATGCCGGCGCCGGGGCGGGCGGCGGCCCAGAGGCGGGAGGGCGTGTTTGCATCGTGAGCGCCGCAGACGCGGGCGAACTCAGCCCAGCTTTCGGGGAACGTGACGCCCTCGCCGCCCTTTTTGAAGAGCGGGGCCATGCCGAGGCGCGTTTCATACCAGCGGCAGAGCCCCTCGTCCGCCGGCAGGGTGGCGACGATGTCCGCGCCGCGGGAAAAGGCGTCCGCCATCAGCGCGCGGCCGATACGTGCGGCGTGGCCGCGGCCGCGCGCGTCCTCCGCGGTGGCCATGGCGTAGATGTAGGCGCAGTCAAGGGCGCCGGCGCGCGCGCCGGGCAGGCAGAAGCCCATGGAGACGATACGGCCCCCTTCCTCCGCCACGCGGCCGTATTCCGGCCGCCAGAGCAGGCGGAAAAAGGCGGAAATAAGCTCGCCGCCGTCGCCGAATACCTCCTGCCAGAGGGTGCTCAGCGCGCCGATGTCCTCCGCGCGGGTGAGGCGCGTTCCCTCAGGCATGGCGCGCCTCCACGGCCGTGTACTTGGCCAGCAGCAGCTCGGGGGCGTACTCCAGCTTGGCCTCGCGCAGGTTATCCTGGCCCATGTCGTCCTCACGGTTGAGATAGACGAGCTGCGGGTGGTCGGCGAGGAGCTGGCGTGTGAATTCGCGGCAGACCATGGGGTAGGCCCCGGGGATGGAGGCAAAGGCCTTTTCAAAGTGGACGTCGAAGGTGTCCGAGGAGATGACCTCGCCGATGGTGAAGCCGATCAGCCGCCCCTCCGCGAAGAGGGCGCCGCCCTCCAGCCCCAGCGCGTCGTAGCGCATGAAGGCGCGGATGATGGCCCCGTGCTCCTCCTCCAGCCCGTCCGGCGGGGTGTCGAACTCCGCCTGCCACTGGCCCAGCATCTCCATGCAGGCGGGGATGAGGCCGCGCGTCAGGCGGCGGAACTCCCAGGAGTGCGTCTTTTCAAAGCGGTTGCAGAAATTGCGCTTGCCGTGCAGCTTCTTGCCGCCCATGGTGGCGAGCTTTTCCGCCAGGTAGAGGTAGTCGAAGTTGTCGCGGTCGGGCGTGAATACAAAGCGGCCCGGGCAGCACTGCTCCATCTGCGCGCGGTGCTCCTCCGTGATGCCGCGGATGGCCAGCGGGTAGCCGCGCTGCCCGGCGAACTCCGCGAGCGCGTCGAGCGCCGGCTCCAGCGGACCGGAGCCGATGGGGAAGGCGAAAAAGGGCTGGCGGTCCCAGCGCAGCTTGGTGAGCATGCGCCCGCCGAGGCTGGTGACGAGCTGGTGGTATGCCCCGTCCCACATGTAGATGTTGCCGAAGTTGAAGTCGGCGGAGCGCGAATCCTCCGCCGCCACGATGGGGTCAACCCAGGCCTTGTCCGCGATGGTCACGCGGTGGAAGTCGATCATATGATAATACAGCCTTTCAGTAAGTGTGCGTACAGCGCAGGCGGATCTCCGCCTGCAGGGTCTTGAGGTCGTCGAAGGTCTCCGGGCGCTTGCCGGGGTCGCGCAGCAGCGCGGCCGGGTGGTAGAGGGCCATCACGCGCCTGCCGTCCATATCGAACCACTGGCCGTGCTCGCGCGTTATCTTGAAATCGTCACGGATGAAGCGCATGGCGGCGATGCGGCCCAGGCAGACGATGATCTTAGGCGCGATCAGCTCCAGCTGGCCCTGCAGCCAGACGGCGCAGGCCTTCTGCTCGATGTCCAGCGGGTCGCGGTTGCGCGGCGGGCGGCACTTGACCATGTTGCCGATGTAGACGCGCGAGCGGTCCAAATCGATGAGCTCCAGCATGTCGTCCAGGAACTTGCCGGCGCGGCCGACGAAGGGCGCGCCCTGCAGGTCCTCCTGTTCGCCGGGTCCCTCGCCGATGAACATCACCTCGGCGTCGTCCGGCCCCGCGCCGAAAACCACGTTGTGACGGGTCTCGCACAGGCCGCAGCGGCGGCATTCGAGGCACTCCGCGCGCAGTTCTTCAAGCGTCTTTGCCATTTGTATCTATCTCCCCTCTGATGAAGCTGAGCAGTGTGTCCTCCCGGTTGGCGGCGGGGTGGTCGATGACGTAGTCCAGCGCCCGGCCGAGCGCCGCGCCCACCTCCCGGCCCGAGAGGCCGAGGGCGCGCAGCGCGTCCCCGTCCAGGGCCAGATGGGCGAGGTCCCAGCACTCCCCGCTGCGCAGCACGCGCCGGAGGGCGCGGCTTTTGGGATAGGCGGCGAGCACGGCGCTCTCGCCGTAGTCCCTGAGCAGGCGCTTGTAGTCCCTGCTGCCGGAGCTCAGGACGGCAGCGGCGGCAGAACACTCGCGCACCGCGGCGCGGGGAAGGCGCAGCGCCGTCAGGAATTCAGCGGTGGAGGCGATGTACCCGCGCCGCTCGAGCTCGAAGCACAGGTGCGCCAGGCGGGCGTACGCCGGCAGGGAGGAGAGCGCGGGGGGCGGGCCCTCCGCCCGGGCGAAGCGCGCCATAAGGCCCAGCGAGAGCATATCGTAGGCCGCCTCCGGCCGCGGGGAGGAGAGGGCCTTTAAGAATTCGTCCCTCACCCGCTCCGCCGAGAGGGCGGAGGCCGTGGGCGCAAGGCGCTCGATGGCCGCGTAAGTCCCCGGCTCTATGGCGAAGCCGAGCTGCGCCGAAAAGCGCAGGGCGCGGAGCATCCGCAGCGCGTCCTCCGAGAAGCGGCGCTCGCCGTCGCCCACGCAGCGTATCAGCCGCCGGGCGATGTCCTCCCTGCCGCCGAAAGGGTCGGTGATGTCCCCCTCCGGGCCCATGGCCATCGCGTTCATGGTGAAGTCGCGGCGGGAGAGGTCGAGCGCGAGGTCGCCGGTGAATTCCACGCTGTCCGGCCGGCGGTGGTCGCTGTAAGCGCTCTCGGTGCGGTAGGTGGTGACCTCCAGCGCGCGCCCGCCGCTGATGACGGTGACCGTGCCGTGGCGCAGCCCCGTGGGCGCCGTGCGCTCGAAGAGGGCCTGCACGGCCTGCGGCGGGGCGGAGGTGGCGGCGTCCCAGTCGTGGACGCGGCGACCGAGCAGGCTGTCGCGCACGCAGCCGCCCACGAAGTACGCGCCGTAGCCGGCGCCGCGCAGGGTATAGAGCACTTTTTTGGCATATCCAGGCGGCAGGAAAACGCGCCTCCCCCGTTTTATTTCTTGTAATGTGCGCAATAATGTATTATAATGCGAGAGCAAATGCGGCTAAGCTATTATAATGCGCGCGGGCAAAATCCGCAAGAGCGCAAAAACGCTGTATCCAGGTGAAATTATGGCTGATTTTGAAGAATACCTGAAGCCCGGCAAGCGCGGGCACCTCATCGGCGTCGGCGGCGTCTCCATGGCGCCGCTGGCGGAGGTGCTCGCCGGCATGGGCCTCGTCATCGACGGCTCGGATATGTCCGAGAGCGAAAAGACGCGGCACCTGCGCGAGCTGGGGATAGACGTGAAGATAGGCCACTCGGCGATGAACGTGGCCCCCGACATCCAGTTCGTCGTGCGCACCGCCGCCGTGGGCGACACGAACCCGGAGATCGTGGAGGCGCGGGCACGCGGCGTGCCCGTTTTCGAGCGGGCAGAGGCCTGGGGCGCCATCATGCGCGACTATGAGAACGCGCTGTGCATCGCCGGCACGCACGGCAAGACCACCACCACCAGCATGTGCACGCACATCCTGATGGCCGCCGAGCGCGACCCGACCGTGATGATCGGCGGCACGCTGCCGCTGCTGCACGCGGGGCACCGCGTGGGCGGCGGGGACACGATCATACTCGAGAGCTGCGAGTATCACGACTCCTTCCTCGCCTTCCACCCCACGGTGGCTGTGATACTGGACGTGGACGCCGACCACCTGGACTATTTCTCCGGGCTGGAGGATGTGGAGAAGTCCTTCCGGGCCTTCGCCGCCAAGGTGCCGCCCACGGGCAAGATCGTCGCCAACCTCGACGACCGCAACACGATGGAGACGCTCGAGCCGCTGGGCCGCGAGCTGGTCACCTTCGGTCTCACCGACAGGGCGGACGTCTATGCGCGCAACATCAGGCGCTCCGGGGCGTCGAGCACCTTCGACATATACTGCCACGGTCGGCTTTTCACGAGCGTCACGCTGCACGTGCCGGGGATGCACAATGTGAAGAACGCCCTGGCCGCCACGGCGGCCTGCCTCTGCCTGGGCGTGCGGCCCAACGCGGTGAAATACGGCCTGGCCGGCTTCACGGGCGCCGGGCGGCGCTTCGAGTTCAAGGGCAAATATAACGGCGCGGACATCTATGACGACTACGCCCACCACCCGCAGGAGCTGAAGGCCCTGCTGGACGCCGTGGAGCCGCTGGGCTATAACCGCACGGTGCTCGTGTTCCAGCCGCACACCTACACGCGCACGGCCGCGCTCTTCGACGACTTCATCGAGCAGCTGCGGCGGCCGGACGTGACCTACCTGGCGGAGATCTACGCCGCGCGCGAGCAGAACACGCTGGGCATCTCCTCCGCGGACCTGGCCGCGCACATCGAGGGCAGCATATTCTGCCCCAACTTCGCCGACATCGAGCGCAGCCTGCGCGAGACGGCGCGGCCCGGCGACATCATCCTCACCGTCGGCGCGGGGGACGTGTACAAGATAGGCGAACACCTGGTGGATTGAAACATCCGGCGCGAAAGCGCCGCGCATATGCGAAGGGCCGGCGCGTCGATATGGCGGACGATCCCGGTAGAAATCATCGGTAAAACCTCCTGTTTCCGCAGCCGGGGGCTGCGGCGAATCATGCAAAATATGG
>DVOV01000219.1 GCA_018713375.1 Candidatus Scatomorpha stercorigallinarum
CGGCCCGGCGGCTGCTGGCCGCGGCGCATGAACTGGGCGTGGGCACGGACATCGTGACGCCGGGCGCCGCGCAGGAGGACGTCATCGGCCGCCTGGCCGCCGGCGTGTTCAGCTATGGCGGCGAGACGCAGGACGCGCAGGGGCGCGTGCTGCTGCGCTCGGCGGCGGGCGTGACGGCGGAGTGCGCCTTTGCCGCCGCCAGATGCCTGGAGCTGGCCCGCGGCGGCTGCCGCTGGCGGGACATCGCCGTCGCCGTGCGCGGCTTTGAGGACTACCGCTGCGCGCTGGAGGCGGCCTTCGCCGCGGCGGGTGTGCCGCTCTTCACCGCCCGGCGGGCGGACGTGCTCTCCAAGCCCCTGCCCGCGCTCATCGCCGGGGCCTACGAGATCATCCTCGGCGGCTGGGAACAGGCGGAGGTGTTCTCCTACCTGCGCACGGGCCTCGCGGGCCTGACGGACGCGGAGACGGACAAGCTGGAAAACTACTGCTGCATATGGAGCATCCGCGCGCGCCACTGGCTGGGCGAGGGCGGCTGGCGGATGCCGCCGGAGGGCGCGCAAAGCCGCGAGGAGGGCTCGGCGGAGCGCCTGGCGGAGATAAACGGCATCCGCCGGCGGGCGGCGAAGCCGCTGCTCGCGCTGCACCGCCGCGCCTCGGCGGCGGGCACGGCCCGCGGGCAGGCGCAGGCGCTCTCGGCGTTTTTCGACGAGCTGGACCTGGCAGAGCGCCTGGCCGAGCACGCGGAGGAGCTGGAAGCCGCCGGCCGCCGGCAGGCCGCGGACGAGTATTCCCGGCTCTGGGAGGCGGCGGTGTCCGCCCTCGAGCAGGCCGCGCAGATCCTCGGCGACACGCCGATGGACGCCGCGGAGTTCTCTCACCTCTATCTGCTGGCGCTCTCGCAGTGCGGCGTGGGCGGCATACCCGTGGCGCTCGACATGGTCACCGCCGGCGACTTTGACCGCATGAGACGGCGGCACATCCGCCACCTGATCGTCCTCGGCGCAAGCGAGGAGCGCCTGCCACGCGCGCCGGAGGAAACAGGCGTGTTCTCCGCCGCCGAGCGGCGCGAGCTGGCCGCGCTGGGCTGCCCCCTCGACGCGGGGGACGCCGAGCTCTGGCGCGAGTATTCGCTCATCTACAACTGCCTCTCCCTGCCCGCGGAGAGCGTGACGCTGGTCACGCCCACGCAGGACGCGGAGGGCGCGGCCGTGCAGCCGAGCGTCGTCGTCTCGCGCGCCGCGCGGCTCTTTGGCCTGCAGATACGGCCCGTGGACATGCGCGCGGCGCTCGCCGCCTCCCGCGCGGGGGCGATGGAGCTGGCCGCGGCGGCGGAGCGCTCGCCGGGGCCCTGGCAGCGGGCGGCCGCGCGCTGGTACGAGGAAAACGAGCCCCGGCGTATAGGCTCCCTGCGCGCTGCGGCGCGGCGAGAGCGCGGCGCGCTCAGCGCGGGGGCGGCCCGCGCGCTCTATGGCCGCGACCTGCGCCTGACGGCCTCCCGCGTGGAGCGCTTCGCCTCCTGCCGCTTCGCCTATTTCATGAGCTACGGCCTGCGGGCAAAGACGCTGGAGCCGGCGGACTTCTCCCCCCCGGCCTACGGCGAGTTCATGCACTACGTATTGCAGCACGTGGCGCAGGAGGCGGAGGCGCTGGGCGGCTTTGGCGCCGCGCCGGAAGAACAGCTCTCCGCGCTGGCGGAGAAGTACGTCGAACGCTATATAGAGGAGGAGCTGGGCGGCTTCGAGGGGCGCAGCGCGCGCTTCATCTACCTCTTCCGCCGCCTGGGCGAGGGCGTGCGCCGCGTGGTGCTGGACATGGCCGCCGAGCTGCGCGATTCCGACTTCCTGCCCATCGGCTTCGAGCTGGACTTTTCGCGCCTGGCCGCGCCGCGCGCGCTGCCGGACGGCGGGACGCTCACGCTCGCCGGCATCGCCGACCGCGTGGACGGCTGGCTGCACAACGGGCGGCTCTACCTGCGCGTGGTGGACTACAAGACGGGGAAAAAGAGCTTTTCCCTCTCCGACGTCTACTACGGCCTGGGCTTGCAGATGCTGCTCTACCTCTTCACGCTGTCGGACGCCGCGCCGGAGCTCTACGGCTACGAGGGCGTGCCGGCGGGCGTGCTCTATGTCCCCGCGCGGGACGTGCTGATATCCGCCCAGACGGACCTGACGGACGCGGAGATCGCGGAAAAGCGCCGCGAGGCCCTGCGCCGCTCGGGGCTGCTGCTGGGCGAGCCGGAGGCCCTGGCGGCCATGGAGCACGCGGAGGGCGGCGGGCGGCTGCCCATCAAATGGAAGGACGGCGCGCCGGCGGGCGAGAGCCTGGCCAGCGCCGAGCAGCTGGGCGCGCTGGCGCGCCATGTGGAAGACACACTGACGGCCCTGGCCGGCGAGCTGCGCCGGGGCAGCATCGAGGCCGACCCGTACTACAAGGGCGCGCAGGAAAACGCCTGCCTCTACTGCGAATACGCCGCCGCCTGCCGCTTCGTGGACGGCGAGGGCGGGGAGTCGCGGCGCTACCTGCCGCACCTGGAGGCCTCGAAAGTCTGGGAACTGCTGGAAAGGGGTGAGAGGAATGGCTGAATTCAGGCCCACGCCGGGACAGAAGCTGGCGATAGAGGACGCGGGCGGGGAGATACTGGTCTCCGCCGCCGCGGGCAGCGGCAAGACGCGCGTGCTCACCGAGCGGCTGCTGCGCCTGGTGGAGCAGGGCGCGGACATCGACGCCTTCCTCGTCATCACCTTCACCAAGGCCGCCGCGGCCGAGCTGCGCGCGCGCATATCCGACGCGCTGGGCGAGCGCGCGCGGCGGGACGGCTCAAAGCGGCTGCGCCGGCAGGCGGCGCTGGTGCAGGGCGCGCAGATCGGCACCATCCACGGCTTCTGCGCCGCGGTGCTGCGCGAATTCGCCCACGAGGCGGGCGTATCGCCCGATTTCGCCGTCGCCGACGAGGACCGCGCATCCGAGCTGCGCGCCCTCGCGCTCGAGCGCGCGCTGGATGAGGGCTATGAGCGCGCGGAGGCGGATTTCCTCGCCCTGACGGACACTGTGGGCGCCGGGCGCGACGACCGCCGCCTGGCGGAGCTCATCCTGCGGCTCTACGACAAGCTGCAGAGCCACGCGCGGCCCGAGGACTGGGCGCGCGGGCAGGCCGGGCTGCTCGCCAAATTGCCGGCGGACGCGCTGGACACGCCCTGGGGCGCGGAGCTGATGCGCTCGGCGCAGGACACGGCCCTCTACTGGGCCGGGGAGATGGACGCGCTGATACAGCGCTGCGCCGGCGACGAGCGGCTGGAAAAGGCCTATGTCCCCAGCCTCTCCGACACGGCGGAGGGCCTGCGCCGCTTCGCCGCGGAGGGCGAGCTCGGCTGGGACGAGGCGAGGGCCTGCCTGCCCGTGCCCTTCCCGCGCATCGGCCGCTTCAAGGGCGCGTCGGAGGACGAGGAGGCCCTTTTCATCAAGGCCCGGCGCGAGAGCTGCAAAAAAGCCGCCGGCAAGCTGGCGGGCCTCTTTGCCGAGGACAGCGCCAAGCTGCTGGGCGACCTGGCGCGCACGGCGGGGCCCATGCGCGCGCTGCTCGCGCTGCTGCTGGACTTCGACAGGCGCTACGCGGCGGAAAAACGCCGCCGCTCGCTGGTGGACTACGCGGACCTGGAGCACATGGCCGCCCGCCTGCTGACTGACGCCGATGGCCGCCCCACGCGCGCCGCGCGCGAGATATCGCGCCGCTTCGACGGCGTGATGGTGGACGAGTACCAGGACGTCTCCCGCGTGCAGGACCTCATCATCCGCGCCGTCTCCCGCGAGGGGCGCGACCTCTTCATGGTGGGCGACGTGAAGCAGTCCATCTACCGCTTCCGCCTGGCCGACCCCACGATCTTCCTGGAAAAATACCTCAGCTATGCCGACGCCCCCGCGCCCGAGGGCGTGCCGCGGCGCATCTTCCTCAGCGATAACTTCCGCTCACGGCCGGAGGTGGTGGCGGCGGTGAACGCCGTTTTCGGCTGCATCATGTCGCGGCGGCTGGGCGAGCTGGACTATGACGAACGCGCCGCGCTGCGCGCCGCCGGCAGCTTCGAGGGCGGCGTGCCGCTCCCGGAGATACGCGCCGTGGCCGTGCCGGAGGCGGACGAGGACGGCGAACAGCCGGCAAAGTCCGAGTGCGAGGCGGCCGAAGCCGCGCGCATCATCCGCTCGCTGGTGGAGGGCGGTGCGCTGGTGACGGAAAACGGCGCGCGCCGCGCCGCGCGCTACGGCGACGTGGCCATCCTGCTGCGCTCGGCGAACGTGTCCGGCGCGGTGTTCCGCCGCGCGCTGGAGCGCGAGGGCGTGCCCGTGCAGTCCGGCGTGTCGGAGGGCTTCTTCTCCTCGCCGGTGGTGCGCATGATGCTCTCGCTGCTCTCCGTGATCGACAACCCGCGGCGGGACGTGCCGCTCATCGCCGCGCTCTCCTCGCCGCTCTTCGGCTTCACGCCGGACGAGCTGGCGGCCATCCGCATCCAGGGCGACGGCGGCGAGCCTTTTTACGACTGCCTGGAGCGCGCCGCGGAGGGCGACGGGCGCTGCCGCGCCTTCCTGGACACGCTGGGGGCGCTGCGCGCCCTGGCGCGCGACGCCGAGCTCAGCGCTCTGCTGCAGGAGGTGTACGCGCGGCTGGATGTTTTCGCGCTCTGCTCGGCGATGCCGGACGGGGAGGCGCGCCGCGCGCAGCTCGCGCGGCTCTTTGAGCTGGCGAAGCGCTTTGAAGCCACGCTCTGGCGCGGGCTGCACCGCTTCCTCGGCTGGCTGCGCCTGCTGGAAGATCGCGGCGCGGAGCCGATGGGCGCCGAGGCGGCGGAGGGCGGCGCGGTGACCGTGATGAGCATCCACCGCTCCAAGGGCCTGGAGTTCCCCATCGTGCTGCTGTGCGACACGGCGCGGCGCTTCAACCGCCAGGACACGGCCGGGGCCGTGCTGATGCACCCCGAGCTGGGCCTGGGGCCCAGGCTGACGGACGCCGCGCGCGGCATCGAGTACCCCACCATCGCCCGCCGGGCCATCGCCCGGCGCACGGAGCGCGAGACGCTGAGCGAGGAGATGCGCCTGCTCTATGTGGCGATGACGCGCGCGAAGGAGCGGCTCATCATCACCTGCGCGCTGCGCGACCCGGAAAAGGAGCTGGAAAAGCTGGCCCTCTCCGTCACGAAGCCGATGGCCGCGGAGGTGCTGGCCGGCATGTCGAGCCCCGCCCAGTGGCTGATCTCCGCCGCCCTGGCGGACGGCGGGGCGCACATCGCGCTCAGCACCGTCTATCCCGGCGGGGAGGAGCGCCGCGTGCTGCCCAACGCGCCGGCGGCGGAGGATGCGAGCGCGCAACGCGCCCTTGAGGAGCGGGCCTATGCGCGCATGTGCGCCGCCTTCGCCTGGGAATACCCCCACCGCGCGGCGGAGGGCGTGCCCTCGAAGATCACGGCCACGGAGCTCAAGAGCCTCTATATCCCGGACGAGGAGGCCGAACACCTGCCGCCGCGGGGGCGGCGCACGTTCCGCCGGCCGGACCTGGGCGGTGAGCGCGACCTCTCCGCCGCCGAGCGCGGCACGGCCACGCACCTGGCGCTGCGCTACATCGACCTTGCCGCCGCGGCGGAGGAGGGCGGCGCGCGCCGGGAGCTCGAGCGCCTGCTCGCGGAGGGCCGGCTGACGCCGGAGGAGGCCGCGGCCGTGGACGCCGCCGCCATCGCCCGCCTGGCCCGCTCGCAGACGGGGCGGCTCATCACAAACGCGCCGCGGGTGCTGCGCGAGTTCCCATTTTCCGTCCTCTGCCCGGCGGGGAAGTTCATCCCCGGCGCGCCGGAGGACGAGGAGGTGCTGCTGCAGGGCGTCGTGGACTGCTGCCTGCTGGACGAGGACGGCGTCACCGTCATCGACTACAAGACCGACCGCGTGGACGCCGCCGGGGCCGCGCAGCGCGCGCGCGGCTACCTGCCGCAGCTGGAGGCCTATGCCTGGGCGCTCTCGCGCGTGACGGGGAAGGCCGTCCGGCGGCGCATCGTCTATTTCCTCGGCTGCGGCGCGGCGGTGGAGCTGTGATCAGCCCATGATGAGCTCCGTGCCGGGGTAATAGTGCGCGAGGATGTCCTCATATGGCGTCCCCAGCCCCGCCAGCACGTTCGCGCCGTACTGGCTCATGCCCACGCCGTGGCCGTAGCCGGTGACGGTGAAGGTAAAACCGCCCTCCCCGTGCTCGAGCGTGAAGGCCGTGGAGCGCAGCTCGAAGAGGGTGCGCATCTCCGTGCCCGGTATCTCCTGCCCGCAGACGGTGACGGACGCGACGCGCCCGCTCTCGTCCGGCGCCACATCCTCCACCCAGGCGGCGCTGTCGGAAGCGAGGGATATGTAGGGATAGCCCTCGCGCAGCCGGGCGGCGAACTCGC
>DVOV01000220.1 GCA_018713375.1 Candidatus Scatomorpha stercorigallinarum
CACGAGGCCCTCTTCGTCCCCGACGAGACCCCGTTGCTCTTCTACGACAAGATCGCCCGCGACGGCCTCACCTTCGTCATCTATCCCGACCAGGAATACCAGGTCACGGGCTTCAAGACGGCCTACAACGCCGACAGCATCGGCAAGATGGACATCGTCATCTTCATGACCAAGGCCACCCAGCTGGAGAGCGCCATAGAGACGGCGAAGCCCTGTATAGGCGAAAACACCGTGCTCGTCAGCCTGCTCAACGGCCTCGGCAACGAGGACAAGCTGGCCGCCGTCGTCGGCCCCGGCCGCGTCATTTACGGCTCCGGCGTGCTGGGCACTGCCCTGGACGGCCCCGGCAAGTGCATCTCCTCCCCCGGCGCGGGCGAGATACAGATGAACTTCGGCGCCATGGAGAACAACCCCCTCACGGAAGCGGCCGGCAAGCACCTGGAGAAGTGCTTCATCGACGGCGGCTGCCCGGCCAAGTTCTGGGAGGACGTGCGCCCCGCCCTGTGGACCAAGATCGTCGTCAACTCCACGTTCAACCCGCTCTGCGCCCTCACCCGCCTGAAGGTGAAGGATCTGCTCTCCGACCCCAACGGCCTCGCCATGGTCATCCAGGTCGTCAGCGAGTACTGTGCCGTGGCCACGGCCAAGGGCTGCCCGATGGACCCCAAGGCCTTCATGATGGGCGTCAAGCAGTCCGGCGGCAGCGGCATCGTCGATTATTACCCCTCCATGGCCCAGGACATGCTGATGTTCAAGCGCCAGACGGAGATCATGACGCTCAACGGCGCCGTCGCCGAGTATGGCAAGCAGCTCGGCATCCCCACCCCCGCCTGCGACTTCATCACCAAGCAGGTGCTCTGCATGCAGGCCAACTACGACAAGCAGTACGAGGGCTGACCGATGGACTGGAGAGAAAAGTACGCGTCGAAACTCGTCAGCATGGACGAGGCGGTGCGGAAGATAAAAAGCGGCGACACCCTGGCCGCCGGCATCGCCACCGGCGTGCCCTATAAGCTGCTGGACGCCCTGGCGGACTACTCGCTGGGCCACCTGGAGGATGTCGAGTTCTACTACGGCGCGGGCTTCAAGCCCTATAAGATGGGCATGCCCCCCTTCAACGGCCACCTCAACGTCAAGAGCTTCTTTTTCGGCCCCATCGAGAGGGCGTTCGTCGCCCACGGCTCCCACTTCCCCTATCAGCCCATACACCTCTCGCAGACCACGCGCGACCGCTGCGTGACGCACCGCGGCAACGTGCTGCTGATGGCCGGCACGGAGCCGGACGAAAACGGGCTCATCTCCCTCGGCCCCTCGCCCATGGGCGGGGACATGCTCGACTACTACGACACCGTCATCGTGCAGGTCAACCGGAAGATGCCCTATGTCCACGGCCAGGGGGCCGTGATACCCGCCGAGCGCGTCACCTGGCTGGTGGAGGCGGAGGAGGACCTGCCCGTCCTGCCCAGCGCGGAGCCCAGCGAGGCCGAAGTGAAGATCGCCGGCCACATCGTGGAGCGCGTACCGGACGGCGCCACCATCCAGCTCGGCATCGGCGGCGTGGCCAGCGCCATCGGCGGCTTCCTCAAGGAGAAGCGCGACCTCGGCATACATACGGAGATGTTCGTCAACGCCCTGGTGGACCTGCTCAAGTGCGGCGCGGCCAACAACTCGAAAAAGACCCTGCTGCCGGGCAAGACCGTGCTGGGCTTCTCCCTCGGCTCGCAGGAGATGTACGATTTCATGGACCACAACCCGGATATCGAGGCGCGCCCCTTTGAGTTCGTCAACGACCCGCGCGTGATCGCCCAGAACGACAACATGATCTCCATCAACGGCGCCATGCAGGTGGACCTGATGGGCCAGGTCTGCGCCGAGAGCATCGGGCCCAGGCAGTTTTCAGGCACGGGAGGACAAGCGGACTTTGTCCGCGGCGCGAATTGGAGCAGGGGCGGCATGAGCTTCCTTGCGCTCCCGAGCACGCTCACCACAAAGTCGGGTGAGGTAAAAAGCAAGATCTCCGCCGTGCTGCCGCTCGGCAGCGTGGTCACCACGCCGAGGGCGGACGTGCAGTACGTCGTAACGGAATACGGTGTGGCGGACCTGCGCAATGAACCGCTGGATGTCCGCGCGAAGCGCCTGATAGCCATAGCGCACCCGGACTTCAGGGACAGGCTCACATACGACGCCAAGCAGGCCGGAATGATAATTTGACGAGGAGGAAAGGCAATGAGAGTAAAAGTACTCAGCCAGTACTGCAAAAGCTGCGGCTACTGCGTGCACTACTGCCCGAAAAAGGCCCTGAGCTTCGGCAAGGAGCGCAACG
Organism: Candidatus Scatomorpha stercorigallinarum; assembly: GCA_018713375.1. The sequence continues at coordinate 2,324 of DVOV01000220.1, forward strand.
TGCTGGGCGTTTTTTACCCCGTCGTGGACGAGGAGAAGTGCATAGCCTGCGGCATCTGCGCCACCGTCTGTCCCGACGCGGCGCTGGAGCTGAGAGAGGAGGACAACAATGGCTAAGATACTGATGAAGGGCAACGAGGCCGTGGCCGAGGCCGCTGTGCGCGGCGGCTGCCGCTTCTTCGCCGGCTATCCCATCACCCCGCAGAGCGAGATACCCGAGTATCTCTCCGCGCGCCTGCCGGAAGTCGGCGGCGTGTTCATCCAGGGCGAGAGCGAGGTCGCCTCGATAAACATGGTCTACGGCGCCGCCACCAGCGGAGTGCGCGCCATGACCGGCTCCTCCGGCCCGGGCATCAGCCTCAAGGCGGAGGGCATCAGCTACCTCTCCGGCGCCATGCTGCCGGCGGTCATCGTCAACGTCAGCCGCGGCGGCCCCGGCCTGGGCAGCATCCAGCCCGCCCAGCAAGACTATCTGCAGGCCACGAAGGCCCTCGGCCACGGCGGCTTCCGACTGATAGTCGAGGCGCCGCACACCGTGCAGGAGGCCGTAGACCTGGTCTATGACAGCTTCGAGCTCGCCGAGCGCGACCGCAACCCCGTTTACATACTCATGGACGGCTGCCTGGGCTCCGTGATGGAGGAAGTGGAGCTGCCGCCGATGAAGGAACTGCCCCGCCGCCCGGACTGGGCCCTCGGCAATTTCACGGACGAAGCGCGCGAGCCGCGCCTCATCTCCTCCATCGCCGACGAGGAGGTCGTCGAACTGCTCAACAAGCGCGCGGCCATGCTGCAGAAGGGCTGGGCCGCCAACGACGTGAAGTGGGAAGAGTACATGCTCGACGACGCGGAGTATGTCTGCGTGGCCTACGGCACCAGCGCCCGCATCTGCAAATACGCCATCAACGAGCTGCGGAAAGAGGGGCTGAAGATCGGCCTCATCCGCCCCATCACGCTCTACCCCTTCCCCAAGAAAGTGCTGCACGACCTTGACTACAGCCGCGTGAAGGCCATCATCGACGTGGAGATGGCCATCCCCTGCCAGATGATGGAGGACATCGCCCTCCAGGTCATGGAGCGCGCTCCCATACTGCAATTCGGCCACTCCGGCGGCATCACCCTCAAGAACGAGGAGACGACCGCCGCGATAAAGGCATTGATAGGAGGTCTGAACAAATGAGCAAGGAGATCCTCAGGCCCTCGTGCCTCAAACCGATCCCCAACACCTTCTGCCCCGGCTGCCTGCACTCCATGGCCAACAAGCTGGTCGGCCAGTGCATCGACGAGCTGGGACTGAAAAACAAGACCGTCGTCGTCATGTCCGTCGGCTGCTCAACCATGGGTCTGCGCTTCTGGAACATGGACATGGTGAGCTGCGCCCACGGCAGGGCGCCCGCCGTGGCCACCGGCCTCAAGCGCACCCAGCCGGAGACCTTCGTGTTCACCTATCAGGGCGACGGCGACCTGGCCAGCATCGGCCTGGCGGAGATCATGTGCGCGGCCAACCGCGGCGAGCACTTCTCCGTCATCTTCGCCAACAACTCCACCTACGGCATGACCGGCGGCCAGATGGCCCCCACCACCCTCGTGGGCCAGAAGTCCACCACCACGCCCAAAGGGCGCGACGCCCTGGTGGACGGCTACCCCACCAACATGTGCGAGATACTGAGCACGCTCAAGGCCCCCAGCTACATCGCCCGCTGCGCGCTCAACACCCCGGCCAACATCCGCAAGGCCAAGGAGAGCATCATGACGGCCTTCCGCTACCAGCTGGAGGGCAAGGCGTTCAGCTTCGTCGAGCTGCTCACCAACTGCCCCACCAACTGGGGCATGGCGCCGCTCGACACGCTCAAGTTCATGGAGGAGAACACGATCCCGGCCTTCCCGCTCGGCGTGTTCCGCGACGTTGAGAAGGGAGTGTGAGCAGGATGAAAAACGCCATTATCTTCACCGGCTCCGGCGGCCAGGGCGTTATGAGCATGGGCATCATGCTCGCCCAGAGCGCCGTGGAGAGCGGCCGCCACGCGGCCTATATGCCCAGCTACGGCCCCGAGCAGCGCGGCGGCAGCGCCAAGTGCACCGTCGTCATCGACACGGAGGAGATCGTCTCCCCGATGGCGGGCAGCGGCGGCGTGCTGGTGGCCATGAACAACACCGCCTATAAGAAGTTCATCGGCGAGCTGGAGCCGGGCGGCACCCTGCTCTATGACAGCACGCTCGTCACCGTGCCCATCGAGCGCACGGACATCACCGCCATCGGCATCCCGGCGGACGCCCTGGCGCTGGAGGTCGGCTCGCCGCGCGTGGCCAACGTGATCGTCATCGGCGCGCTCATCGCCCTCACGGGCCTGGTGACGCCGGAGGAGTTCCAGCGCAGCCTGGACCTCAAGTTCGCCAAGAAGTCGGACGCCGTGCGCGCCATGAACGCCGAAGCGCTCAAGCGGGGCATCGCCGCCGCACAGAAATAAGGGAAAGAGAAAAAGCGGGGCGGCCCTTCGGCCGCCCCACAGGCTAGAGAGAGGGAGAGATTTGAAAGAGAAGCGCTTCACTTACCACTATGTGATAATCATCGCCTGTTTCATCATGATGGCCGCCACCGTGGGCATCACGGTGAACACCTTCACCATCATCAGCCCGGCCATGATCGAGGACCTGGGCATCACGGCCACGCAGGCGCAGCTCATCTCGCTCGTCAGCACCCTTGCCAACATGGTCGCGGGCCTTTTCGTGGGCAAGCTGATGGCCAGGTTCGGCATGAGGAAGACGATGACCGTCGGCACCATCCTCATGTGCGGCGGCTTTGCGCTGCGCGGCGCGGCCAGCACCATGCTCACGCTCTGCGCCAGCAACTTCGTCTGCGGCCTGGGCATGGCGGAGATCTCCACCATCCCCTCCGGCGTCCTCGTCAACAACTGGTTCTCGATGGAGAAAAAGGGCACCATGAGCGGCATCGCCTTCACCGGCAGCGTGGTCGGCGGCATCCTGTTCGTGCAGGTGGCCACCGCCCTGATGAAGGTCTATGACTGGCGCGTGACGCACTATGTGCTCGCCGCCGTCTGCGCCGTGCTGATGCTGCCCATCTCCATGTTCGTCGTGCGCGCCCGCCCGGAGGAAAAGGGCCTCTGCCCGCTGGGCAGCGAAAACGCCGCCGGCGGCGCCTGCCCCGTCGTCACCGGCATCAGCGCCAAGCGGTTCTTCCGCACCGGCACGTTCTGGCTGCTGGCCTTCACGGTGTTCGTCGTCGGCTTCACCAACATGGGCATCCAGCGCAATTTCGCCATCTGCCTGCAGAACGAGCACGGCCACAGCGAGGATTTCGCCTCCATGGTCTACAGCCTGGTGATGCTCGTGCAGATCCTGGGCAAGCTCATCCTCGGCCGCATATATGACAAGAAGGGCATCAAGGCCGGCACCGTCTACAACACCGTGCTGGTCATAGCCACCACGGCCTTCGCCGTGGCCAGCGGCAACGCTGTGATGGCCGTCTGCTTCGGCGTCATATTCGGCCTGCTGGGCTCCATGACCACCGTCACCCCGCCTTACCTGACGGCCCTCATCGTCGGCCGCAAGAGCTACGCCGGCATCTTCGGCGTGGTGAACATGTTCTTCAACATCGGCGTGGCCGTGGGCGCCGTGGTGGCCGCCCGCGTGTTCGACGTCACCGGTTCCTTCAACGGCGCATGGATCGCCTTCGCCGTGCTGATGGTCATCGCCGCCTTCACCACGGTGCTCTCCGCCCGCAGGGCGCGCGAATACCGCTCCATGACCGAATAAAGCGACGCTCATTTCCTTTCCAGACCCCGGCGCCGGGCCGCACAGCGGTCCGGCGCTGACCACCCCGCAGCACAGGACCCAACGCACACTGCGCCGTCCCTGCCCGGGAGCGGCCCAAAACGCCCACTAAACTGGACAACAAGGGGAGTAAAAAATGAAAGAAAAGCGCTTCACTTACCACTGGGTGATCGTCATCGCCTGTTTACTGATGATGGCCGCTTCCATCGGCATCGTCATCAACTGCTTCAACGTTTTCACCGTCGAGCTGAGGGCCGAGTACGGCTGGGACGCCGGCGACGTACAGCTCATCGGCACCATCGTCTCCCTCGCGGCGCTCATCGGCGGCGCGGTGGTGGGCAAGGTGATGGCCCGGGCCACCATGCGCGTGGCCATGCCCATTTACGCCGTGGCGACGGCCGCGGGCTTTTTCCTCTACCGCTTCTGCCACAGCCTGCCGGCCTTTTACCTTGTCTCGCTGCTCGTCGGCCTTGGCATGAGCGGCGTGTCGCTGATACCCTGCGGCGCGCTCATCAACAACTGGTTCAGCGAGAAAAAGGGCACCGCCACGGGCATCGCCTTCACCGGCAGCGTGGCCGGCGGCATGGTGCTCGTGCAGGTGACGCAGGCGGTGGTGGACTCCGCCGGCTGGCGCATGGGCTACACCGTGCTGGGCGTCATCGCCGCCGTGATACTGATACCGACCTCCATCTTCCTCGTGCGCGAGACGCCGCAGGAAAAGGGCCTGCTGCCCCTGGGCGTGAAGAGCGGCGACAAGGCCGCCTCCGCGCCGCTCACGGGCATCAGCGCCGGTAAATTCCTCAAGACCGGCTCGTTCTGGCTGCTGGCCGCCAGCATGTTCATCATCGGCTTCATCAACATGGGGATGCAGAACAACTTCAGCATCTACATGCAGGACGAGCTGGGCCACAGCGAGGGCTTTTCCACCAACGTCTTCACGCTGGTGATGGGCATCCAGATCGTGGGCAAGGTCGTGCTGGGCGCCGTGTATGACAAAAAGGGCGTCAAATTCGGCACCGCCTACTGCACGGTGCTCTTCCTGCTGGCGGCCGGCTGCAGCCTCAAGGCCGGCGGCACGGGCCTGGCCATCGCCTTTGGCGCCTTCTTCGGGCTCGTGTGCTCGATGACCACGGTCACGCCGCCCTATCTGACGATGCTGGTCGTGGGCCGGCGCAATTACTCGGTCATCTACGGCCTTTTGAGCCTCTTTTACGGCGTGGGCGTGGCTGTGGGCCCCGTTGTCGCGGCCAAGGTGTTCGACGGCAGCGGCTCCTACGCCCCGGCCTGGATCGCCTTCATGGTGCTCGCGCTGGTGATGGCCGTGGCCACTGTGGCCGGCGTCCGCCGCTCGGCGGAGTACAGCGCGGCCGCGGACTGACAGGATCGATATTTACTCTACCCTTCCCCATTTCCCCCCGCAAAGGGCGCGGCCGCTCCACAGCCGCGCCCAACGCCCCGTCCCCCGGGGCGTTTTTTATATCCCCCCAATTTGCGGGGCATACGGCAGCGCCGATTTTCAGATTTAGCTTGCCGCGCCTCTGTCAGTCTCCTGCCATGAAAAAAGCCGCGCCTGGGCGCGGCTTTTTGCCTTTTGGGTCTCTTGCCCTCGGCGGGAGGCGGCGGTTTGCCGACTCAGGCCTCTTCCTGGGCCTTTATCTTGCGGCGCCAGCACTTGTGGCACATGGCCACATAGCTGTCGTTGCCGCCGAGGAACACCTGCTCGCCGGCGGTGACGATCTTCCCGTCCGGGCCGATGCGGGCGTTCACCGTGGCCTTGGCGCCGCACTCGCAGATGGTCTTGATCTCCGTGATGGAGTCGGCCAGCTCCAGCAGCCGGCGGCTGCCGGGGAACATGTGCGTGAGGAAGTCCGTGCGCAGGCCGAAGCAGAGCACGGGCAGATCCAGCTCGTCCACCATCTCCCGCAGGCCGTCGATCTGTTCGGGCGTGAAGAACTGCGCCTCGTCCGCGATCACCACGTCCCGCCGTCCGGCGGATTCGTAGCGCGCGCGGATGTCGTCCTCCGGATAGATGATGTCCGCGCGCCGCTGCAATCCCACGCGGCTGCGGACGATGTCCGCGCCGTCGCGGTCGTCCACGCTGGGCTTGATGAGCCAGACGGACATGCCCATCTCCTCATAGTTGAACTGCGTTATCAGCGCCTGGGCGCTCTTGCTGGAGCCCATGGCGCCGTATTTGAAGTAGAGTTTAGCCATTTTTCGCCGCTCCGTTCACATGCGCGTTTATGCGCTCTATCAGCATATCCATCGCAACTAAGTTGTGCCCGCCCTCGGGGACGATGATGTCCGCGTTGCGCTTGCTGGGCTCCACGTACATCTCGTGCATGGGCTTCACCGTGGTCAGGTACTGGTCCACCACGCTCTCAAGGCTCCTGCCGCGGTCGCGCACATCGCGGACTATGCGCCGGAGTATGCGCACGTCGGCGTCCGTGTCCACGAAGATCTTGATGTCGAGCAGGTCGCAGATGCGCCTGTCCTCAAAAATAAGTATACCCTCGACTATCACGACCGGCGCGGGCTTCACCAGCACGGTCCTGTCCGAGCGGTTGTGCACCGTGTAGTCGTACACCGGGCAGCGTATCTCCTCCCCGCGGCGCAGCGCGGCGAGGTCGCGCAGCAGCAGCTCGGTGTCAAAGGCGTCCGGGCAGTCGTAATTGAGGTGGCTGCGCTGCTCGTACGTCATGTCGTCGTGCGCCTTGTAGTAGTTGTCGTGATAGACAACGCTCACGCTCTCCGGGAAGCGCTGAAGAAGCCTGCGTGTGATGGTCGTCTTGCCGCTGCCGGTGCCGCCGGCTATGCCTATCGTTATCACGTCGCCCATGTGCTTACCCCCATTCGACAAGATTCTATCACAGCCGCGCGCCGGATGCAAATTGACTTTTTACCGGAAGGGGGATATAATTTTCACACAGCCAACACAAATGACACATTATTGGAGGTAACGCCTATGCCCACCCCTCACAACAGCGCCGCCAAAGGCGATTTTGCCCGCACTGTGCTGATGCCCGGCGACCCGCTGCGCGCCAGGTACATCGCGGAAAACTTCCTTGAAAGCCCCGTCCTTGTCAACGACGTCCGCGGCGTCCAGGGCTACACCGGCGCCTGGAAGGGCGCACGCGTCTCCGTCCAGGCCAGCGGCATGGGCATCCCGTCCATCGGCATCTACGCCTGGGAGCTGTACACGCAGTACGACGTGGAGAACATCATCCGCGTGGGCTCCGCCGGCGGCATAGCCGACGACCTCAAGCTGATGGACGTCGTGGCCGCGCTCGGCGCGTGCACCGACTCCAACTTCGCCCACCAGTTCGGCCTGAAGGGCGCCTTCGCCCCTACGGCGGACTGGGGCCTGCTCAGCACCGCCATGTCCGCCGCCCGCGCTCACGGCGTGAACATGCGCGCCGGCAACGTGCTCAGCAGCGACAATTTCTACAACGACGGCTCGGACAGCCACGACCAGTGGAAAAAGATGGGCGTCCTGGCCGTGGAGATGGAGGCGGCGGGGCTCTACATGACGGCGGCGCGCTGCGACAAGCGCGCGCTCTGCCTGTGCACGATCTCGGACCACATTTACCGGCCCGAGGAGCTGAGCCCGGAGCAGCGCCAGACCTCCTTCAACGAGATGATCGAGATCGCCCTCGACACCGCCCGGACTGCGTCCGGGGGCAGTGGGCTGCGCCCTGCTTCCCGGTAGTCAAGCAAAAACCTGTAAGCAAAATACCCGCGGGGCTCTCGCCCC
>DVOV01000022.1 GCA_018713375.1 Candidatus Scatomorpha stercorigallinarum
CCCACCGCCACGCCGCCCACCTGCACCAGCTGCGTGGCGCTCAGCAGCGTGGCGCCGCCGCCGAGGTCGTCAGTGACGAAGGGCGTGTAGAAGGTGTTTACCGGCGTGGCGATGAAGTTCAGGGCCATGCCGAGCAGCGTTATGGCCCAGAGCAGCTTGCTGCCCTTCAGGTATCTCAGCCCCTCGAGCATGTCGCGCCCCACGGCGCGGACGCTCACCTTTTCCGCGTCCTCCCTCGGCGGCAGCTTCATTTTCAGCGCAGCGATGGCGGCGCCGGAGAAGAAAAAGGTTGCCATATCTATCATTATCGCCCACTCCATGCCGAGCCCCTCCACGATGGGGCCGGCAAGGGCGAGGCCGATAACCGTGCAGACCTGCCCGAGGCCGCCGTTGAGTGCCACGCCTACGGTGTACTTCTCCTTTTCGAGCAGCGCGGGCATCGCGCAGGCCCCGGCGGGTATCCTCAGCGTCTCCAGCGTGGAGATGAGTGCCACGCAGACGAAGAGCGTGGGCGTGCTCAGCGCGTCCAGATACACCAGCAGCGCGATCAGCGCCACCACCGCGCCGCGCGCGAAATCCATCCAGACCATGACATCCTTTTTGTCCATCCGGTCCACTACCGCGCCGGCTATCGGCTGCAAAATGATGGTCGGCAGGTAGTTCACCGTCAGCAGCAGGGCCATCATGGAGGCGGAGCCCGTGACCTCGTACATCAAAAGCGAGAGGGCGATGCTGTCCACCGAGTCGCCAAAGCGGTTGACGGCGTTGGCCGCGAGCAGCATGAAATACTCCCGCTCGACGCGGAGCGCGGAGTGTTTTGATAGTTTTGATGACATGCCTATCGCTCCTTTTGATATTCATCGAAAAGAAGGATGCATCATATTTTGATTTTTGTCAAGAGCTGATTTTGAAAATTATCAAAATAGTAAAGTTGATAGAGATTTGTTTTTTCTTCTATATTGTACTTGACAGGTTAATGCGGGCATGATACAGTATCATGGAAAATAATACAGTTGCATCTTAACTAAAGCTTAAAGAAAATACCCCTGTAATTTTAAGTTTCGGCGTGTATTATGGGCCCAGACACAAAGGGAGGCATCACGATGGACGCACTGAATGTTATCAACTACGTCATCTCGGTGATATTCATACTTTGCTACAGCTATCAGTTCCTGTACATCCTCGTCCCGGTCCTGAAGAAGGCGAAGCCGCACAAGGAGGAGCAGGCGCACAACTATGCCGTGCTCATCTCTGCGAGGAACGAGCAGGCCGTCATCGGCAACCTGCTGGACAGCATCGCGCGCCAGACCTACGAGCGCGGCAGCGTGACGGTGTTCGTGGTGGCGGACAACTGCACGGACGATACGGCGCGCGTGGCGAGCGAGCACGGGGCCGTCGTTTTCGAGAGGTTCGACACCTCTCGGGTAGGCAAGGGCTACGCCCTTGCCTGGCTGATGGAGCGTATAGACGAGCGCTACCCGGACAAGCCCTTCGACGGCTATTTCGTCTTTGACGCCGACAACGTGCTGGAGGAAAGCTACATCGCGGAGATGAACCGCACCTTCTCCGACGGCTACGAGGTCGTCACCAGCTACCGCAACTCGAAAAACTACGGCGACAACTGGATCTCCGCCGGCTACGCGCTGTGGTTCCTGCGCGAGTCGCAGTTCCTCAACCGCTGCCGCGCGCGGCTCGGCACCAGCGCGGCCGTCTCCGGCACGGGCTTCCTCTTCTCCCGCCGGGCGATCGACGAGTGCGGCGGCTGGCACTTCTTCCTGCTCACGGAGGACATCGAGTTCACCATCGAGTGCGTCACCCGCGGCTGGAAGATAGGCTACTGCGAAAAAGCGGTGCTCTACGACGAGCAGCCCACGAAGTTCATGCAAAGCTGGCACCAGCGCCTGCGCTGGTCGCGCGGATACCTGCAGGTGTTTGGCAAATACGGCGGCAGGCTCGTCCGCGGCATGGCGCACGGCTCCTTCGCCTGCTATGACATGAGCATGGCCATCATGCCGGCGGCCGTGCTCTCCCTCGTGGGACTCGTGGCCAACTGCGCCGCAACCACGCTCAGCATACTGGCCGGCAGCGGGCTCGATACTGTGCTGCTCTCGCTGGGAAGTTTGCTGTTCAGCTCCTGCATAGCGGTGCTCGTCATCGGGACAGTCACGACAATAACCGAGTGGAAGCGCATCTACGCGCCTGCGTGGAAAAAGGTGCTCTACAACTTCACCTTCCCGCTCTTCATGCTCACTTACGTGCCGATCGCCTTTGCCTCGCTCTTTGCCCGCCGCGTGGGCTGGAAGCACATCGAGCACACCCGCTCCGCCACGGTCGCCGATATCCGCTCCGCGGGGGCGAAAATAGCGTAAATACTGGCGAAAAAGGCCCCTGTAAGGGGCCTTTTTCTGCCAAATTTGCCCCGTGCCGCCATGCGGCACGATGGCAGGGCGCTCCGTTCAGCGCACGCCCGCCAGTCTGCGGACTGGCGGGCGCACGTTCACTGCGTGGGCGGTGTTTTTCCCGAGGCGGAGCCCCGGGAAAAACGGATATGATCTTGTTTGCGGCTAAGGCCGCAAACTCTGCGAGGCTTTTTGATCTTAGCCCGCGCACAGCGCGGGCTATTCTTATTTTGGACAGCTCAGATAGTTTGGACAGGCGTTTCGTCTTGATATTTTAGCGCGGATGTGAGAAAATGGGCCCTTAGGAGGCGAGGGACATGGCGCGCACGCTGAAGAAAATATACCGCTACGCGGACAAATTCGGCTCCGGCCTCGCCGAGCGGCGGCTGACCACCTATGCCGCCGCCTGCGCGTATTATATATTCATGTCCCTTGTGCCGCTTATAATGCTCGTCATCTCTCTGCTCCAGTTCACGCCGCTCAGCGAGGAGCTGGTGCTCGATGCGATCTCCGAGTATGTGCCGGACGCCCTGTACCAGCTGGTAGAGAGCATAGTCCAGGGCATATACAGCGGCGGCGAGGTGGCGCTGACGGTGTCCATACTGCTCACCGTATGGTCGGCCTCGGCCTCGATGAAGGCGCTCATGCGCGGCATGGACTCCGTCTATGACGCCAAGCGCCGGGAGGACTACTTCGTCTTCAGCTTCCGCGCCTGCGTCTACATGGTGATTTTCGTGGTCATGCTGCTGCTCTCGTTCGTAGTGCTCGTCTACGGCGAGCAGGTGCAGGACCTCATCGTGAGCTACATGCCCTCCAACCGCTTCTTCCAGGTGGTGTTCCGCGTCATCAACCTGCGCTTCATTGTCATCCTCGCGCTGCTGACTGTCGTCTTCTCCGTACTCTACAAGTGGATGCCGGCAAAGAAGGTGCGCTATACCGAGCAGCTCCCGGGCTCGCTCTTTTCCGCCGTGGCCTGGATGGCGTTTTCGTACATCTTTTCCTTCTACGTCTCGCTCTCCGACCGCTTCGGCGCCTACGGCTACATCGGCACGATAATGGTGGCTATGATGTGGCTCTTCTACTGCTTTTATTTCCTGCTCATCGGCGGCTATATAAACCGCCTGCTTGAGCAGCGCCGCGCGCGTGTGGAGCGCCAGGCCGCCTATGAGGCCGTGCACGCGAAAAAAGAAGAAAAACACAGGAAACAGGGATAAAAATGATAGATATATCGGTAAAAGACTTGAAAAAATCCTTTGAAGTGGGCCATCCCGTGCTGGACGGCCTCAGCTTTGACATAAACGCCGGCGAGCGCGTGGGCATCCTCGGGGCCAACGGCTGCGGCAAGACCACGCTCTTCCGCCTGCTCTCCGGCGAGATACGCGAGGACAGCGGCGAGATCGCCGTCCACCGCGGCCGGCGCATCGGGCTGATATCGCAGATACCGCGCTACCCCGCCGGCTGGACCACGGAGGACGTGCTGCGCGAGGCGCACAGCGGACTGCGCCGCATGGCCGCGCGCATCGCCGAGCTCGAGCGGCAGATGGAGAGCGACAGCTCGCCGCAGCTGCTCGCCGAGTACGACCGCCTGAGCGACGATTTCCGCCGCCTGGGCGGCTATGACATGGACCGCGAGCGCAACCGCGTGGCCAACGGCCTCGACATCCCGCAGGAGATGCGCGAGCGGGAGTTCGACCTCCTCTCCGGCGGGGAAAAAACGCGCGTGAACCTCGCCCGGCTGATTTTGGAGGACACGGACATCCTGTTGCTCGACGAGCCGACGAACCACCTCGACCTGCGCGCCACGGAGTGGCTGGAGGACTACATCCTGCACTTCCGCGGCACCGTGCTCGCCATCAGCCACGACCGCTATTTCCTCGACGTGGTGGCCCAGCGCTGCATCGAGATCGTGGACGGGCGCGCGGAGTTCTATTCCGGGAACTACAGCTTCTATGTCGTGGAGCGGCAGCGCCGGTTCGAGGAGCAGCTTAAAAAATACGAGAAAGACCAGGCCAAGATCGAGCAGCTGGAAAAGGCCGCCGCCCGGCTGCACCTCTGGGCCTTCATGGGCAACGACAAGCTGCACAAGCGGGCCTTTTCCATGGAAAAGCGCATCGAGCGCCTGAACCAGACCGAGCGCCCGCGCGAGGCGCGCAAGCTGCACGCCTCATTCAAGGAGCGGAACTTCTCCGGCGACGAGGTCGTCGCAATGGACGGGCTCACCAAGGGCTTCGAGGGCCGCACGCTCTTTTCCGGCCTCAGCGCCATCGTCGAGGGCGGCGAGCGAGTCGCAATAATAGGCGACAACGGCACCGGCAAGAGCACGCTCGTGAAGCTTATCGTCGGCGAGGAGCAGCCGGACGCCGGCTGGGTGCGCCGTGGCCCCAGCGTGCGCATGGCGTACCTGCCGCAGATCGTCAAATTCAACGACACCTCGCGCACGGCGCTGGACACGCTCATCTACGACTGCCGCTGCTCGCCGCAGGAGGCGCGCGACAGCCTGGCCGCCTTCGGCTTCCCGGGCGAGGACGCGCTCAAGGAGGTGGGCACGCTCTCCGGCGGCGAGCAGAGCCGCCTGCGGCTCTGTATGCTCATGCGCTCGGACGTCAACCTGCTGATACTCGACGAGCCCACGAACCACCTGGACATCGCCTCCCGCGAGTGGATGGAGGACGCGCTCTCGGACTACAGCGAGGCGCTGATGTTCGTCTCACACGACCGCTACTTTATCGAGAAGTTCGCCACGCGCATCTGGGCCTTCGCCGGCGGGACGGTCACCGACTTCCGCGGCGGCTTCGCCGACTACCGCGCCTGGCGCGAGCGGCAGGAGGCCATAAAGCACGCGGCGAAGGCCGCCGAGCCCAAACCGGAGAAGAAGCCCGCGCGCAAAAAGGGCACGCCGGAGCGCGAGAAGGCCCTGCGCCGCACGGAGCGCGAGATCGAAAAGCTGGAAGCGCGCATGAAGGAGCTCGACGCCGAGGCCGAGGCCAACGCCGCCGACTACCAGCGGTTGATGGCCATCGAGGAGGAGCGCGGGGAGCTCTCCGCCCGGCTGGACGCGCTGTATGAAGAATGGGAGGGACTGAGTGAAGAAGGATAAGCTCTGGCTGATAGCCGTTATCATATTGGCGCTGGCGGCGGCCGTGTTCGCCTTCGCCATGACGGGGCACCGCTTTTTCGCCGCGCTGCTGCTGGGCATCGCGCTGGTGATAGTTTATTTCCACTATGTGAAGAGCCGCCGCTGGCGCGCCGTGGCCGCGGCCGTGCTGATACTGGGCGCCGTGGTTTTCGGCGTCATCGAAGCGCCCATCGTCGCGGACGCGCACACGGACGCGCCGGACGGCACGGAGTACCTGATCGTCCTGGGCGCGGGGCTGAACGGCGACGTGCCCAGCCTCTCGCTCACCAACCGCCTGACGGCGGCCCTCGAGTGGCTGGAGGGGCACCCGGACTGTGTGGCCGTCGTCTCCGGCGGCCAGGGCCCGGGCGAGAACATGACGGAGGCGGAGGCCATGGGCATCTGGCTGGAGGCGCGCGGTATCGCGCCGGAGCGGATAATCCTCGAGCCGGAGTCCACCTCCACCTGGGAGAACCTCGCCAACTCCTTCGCGCTCATCCGCGAGCGCGGCGGCGAGCCGGACGGGAACTGCGCCATACTGACCAGCGAATACCACCTCTGCCGCGCGAAGCTGATGGCCGCCGACCAGGGCGTGGAGGCCTACGGCGTGGCCGCGCGCACGAGCATGCCTACGCTGATGATAAACTATTTCATCCGCGAGGCCTTCGCCGTAACGTATTACCGCATATTTGGAGCCTGACGTATGGAAAAGATCAACGTTTACGACTTTGACAAGACCATCCTGCCCTATGACAGCACGGAGGCCTTTTCCCTCTTCTGCCTACGGCGGCACCCGCGCGCGATGCTCGGCGCGCTGCGGGCTGTGCCCTATGCGGCGCTGATGCCGCTGCGCATCGTCAGCAAGACCCGCGCCAAGGAGGTGTTCTACTCCTTCCTCGCCAACTTGGAGGACGTGGACGCGGAGGTGGAGGCCTTCTGGGCGGAGAACCTGAAGAACATAAACGCCTGGTACCTTGCGCAGCGGCGGCCCGACGACCTCGTCATCTCCGCCTCGCCGGAATTTTTGCTGCGCCCGGCGGCGGAGAAGCTGGGCTTCCGCCTGATCGCCTCGCGCGTGGACAAGCGCAGCGGCTGGACGCTGGGCCTCAACTGCCACGACGAAGAAAAGGTGCGCCGCCTGCGCGAGGAGTGCCCCGAGGTGGAGATAGCGGAGTTTTACTCCGACTCCCTTTCGGACACGCCGCTGGCGAGGATAGCGGAGCGGGCCTTCCTCGTGAAGGGCAGCGTCCTCTCGCCCTGGCCGCAGGAGAGCCTGAGGGGATGAGGCGCGGCGTCAAGACCGCCTGCGGGCTGCTGTTCGCCGTCTATCTGCTGGCCATGTTCTACCTGCTGCTCTTCCGCCAGCGGGACGGCTTCCTGCTCTCGCGTGCGCTGGCGCATGGCGAATACTGGGAAAATGTACGCGCCTGCGTGAACCTCACGCCCTTTGACACCATCGTCCGCTTCCTGCGCACGATAGAGACACAGGAGGGCTACTTCGTGCGCCACGCCTTCATCAACCTGGTGGGCAATGTGGTGATGTTCGTGCCGCTGGGCGTGTTTTTGCCGCTTTTGTGGCGGAAAATGCGCGCCTACTGGCGCTTTTTCCTCCTCTGCGCGCTGGCCATAACGCTGGTGGAGGCCGCGCAGGCGCTGCTGCTGCGGGGCAGCGCGGACGTGGACGACCTGATACTCAACCTCGCCGGGGCCTCGATAGGCTTTCCCTTCGGGCTGCTGGCGGCCAGGATATTTGACAAAGGAGAGAGAAAAACGTGAAAAAAGTGGACTATGAGCTCTTTTCCCGCTTCCTGATGCCGCATTCGCCGGCCGTGCGCGGGGAGGACATATATTTCCTCGTCCGGCGCGCGGACATGGAGGAGAACGGCTATAAGTCCGACCTCTACGTCTGGCATGATGGCCGCGCCCGCCGCCTCACCTCCTCCGGGGATGTGAACAGCTTTTTCCTCACGGACGAGGGCGTCGTTTTCCCGGCCCTCCGCGGGAAAAAGGACAGGGAAAAGGCCGAAAAGGGCGTTCCACTGACGGTTTTTTACCGCCTGCCCTACGACGGAGGCGAGGCCGCGGAGCTATTCAGGATAGACGCCTCCGTCACGGATATCCGCCCGCTCGGCGGCGGCAGGTATCTTTTCACGGCCCAGTACTCGCACGACTACGCCCGCGAGCTTGAAAAGGCCGGCGGCGACGCGGAGAAGGCCGCCGAGGCGCTGAAAAAGTCCGTCGCCGAGTGCCAGGTGATAGACGAGGTGCCCTACTGGTCCAACGGCCGCGGCTATGTGAACAAGCTGCGCAGCCGCCTGTACATATACGAAAACGGCGCGGCGCGCGCCCTCACGGACGAGTTCACGGACGTCTATATGGGCGGGCTCTGCGAGGGGCGCGTGTGCCTCGTCGAGAGCCGCTACACGGACCTCGAGCCGGAGGGCAACCGCCTCTTCGAGCTGGACACGGCCACGCTGGAGCGGCGCGAGCTGAGCGTGGCGGAGGGGGCCGCGCACTACGACGCCTGGCCGCTCCACGGCGGGCGCACGGCGGCGCTGGTGAACATGCGCGAGAAGTACGGCCTCAACGAGAACGCCCGCGTCTACCTCCATGAAAACGGCGAGTGGCGCTGCCTCTACGGCGGCGGGGAGCACAGCTTCAACAACAGCGTGGGCAGCGACGTGAAATCCGGGCGCGGATTTGACGGCAGCGTGCCCTGCGAGCGCGGCGGGGGGCTATATTTCCTTGACACCCTCGGCGGCAGCTCCCATATTGTCCGCGTGGACGAGGCGGACGGCTCCGTGCGCGCCGTCACGCAGCCGGGCGCCAACATCACGGACGCCGCCTTTTACAAAGACGGCTTCGCCGCCGTCATGATGCGCGGCAAGAGCGGCTGCGAGCTCTGCCTGATTGGCGACGGCGGGCAGGAGACGCGCCTGACGGACTTCAACACGGGCATTTTTGAGGAATACGAGTACTCCGCGCCGCAGAAGCTGGACTTCGTGAACAGCCTTGGCCGCACCATCGAGGGCTGGGTGATACCGCCCGCGGGGATGGAGCCGGGGAAGAAGTACCCTACGATACTCGACATCCACGGCGGGCCCAAGACCGTCTACGGCGATTGCTATTTCCACGAGATGCAGCTCTGGGCCTCGCGCGGGTACGCGGTGCTGTTCTGCAACCCGACCGGCGGCGACGGCGGCGGCGACGCATTCGCCGACATCCGCGGGGACTACGGCGGGCAGGACTTCCGCGACATCATGGCCTTTGTGGACACGGCGCTCGAGCGCTGCGATTTCATCGACCGCGAGCGCCTGGGCGTCACCGGCGGCAGCTACGGCGGCTTCATGACCAACTGGATCATCGGCCACACGGACCGCTTCAAATGCGCCGCCAGCCAGCGCAGCATCTCCAACTGGGTGAGCTTCGGCAACACCTCGGACATCGGCCACCGCTTCGCCAAGGACCAGACGGCCGCCACGGCCTGGGAGGGCGTGGAAAAGGCCTGGGAGCAGTCGCCGCTCCGCTACGCCGGCAGGGTGACCACGCCCACTCTGTTCATCCACTCCGAGGAGGACTACCGCTGCCCGCTGCCGGAGGGGATGCAGATGTTCTACGCGCTGAAGGTACACGGCGTGCCGGCCAGGATGTGCATCTTCAAGGGCGAGAACCACGAGCTCTCCCGCTCCGGCAGGCCGCAGAACCGCGTGCGGCGTCTGCGCGAGATCACCGAGTGGATGGAAAAGTACCTGAAGGACGAAAACTGAACGGAGGGGGCATGGGCGTGAAAAGCGGCACGAAATGTATGGCGGCGCTGCTCGCGGCGCTCATGCTCCCCCTTGCCGCCTGCGCGGCCGGTGAGGACGCCCGGCCGCTCACCAGCGACGGGCGGGAAATACTGACGGTCGCCTGCGTCCACGGCAGGCCGGGGCTGGACTACCTGTGCGCGGCCTTCAATGCGCAGAGCGGGGAGTATTACGCCCGCATCGTGGAGTACGGCTATGAGCCGGACGCGGACGCCGCGCCCGAGCGCCTAGCCACGGAGCTCATCGCCGGCAGGGGGCCGGACATCGTCGCCGCCTCCGGCGGAAACAGCCTGATGCAGGAGGCGAAGGACTCCGGGGCCTTCCTGGAGCTGACGCCGCTGCTGGACGAGCTCGTGCCGGGGCTCGTGCCCGCCGTGGCGGAGGCTCTGCGCGAGCGGCCGGAGATCTACGACCTGCCCGAGAGCTTCGGGATAACGTCCTTCCTCGCCCACCCCAGCCAGACCGGCGGGCGGCTGAGCCTGACGATGGAGGAGGCGGAGGCGTGCGCCGCCGCGCTGGGCGGGGGCTGCGGTGTGTTCCAGCAGTGGATGACGCGCGAGGAGCTCTATAAGCGCGCGATGGACGACGCCACCGGCCGCTACATCGACTTTGAGGCGGGGACGTGCTCCTTCGAGGACCCCGGCTATATCGCGCAGCTGGAGCTCTGCGCGGCATGCCCCGCCGAGCCGCAGGGCTATGAAAACGGCGGCTGCCTGCTCATGAGCTACCCGCTCACCGGCGTGGAGCAGCTGTGCACTCTGGAGAGGCTTTACGGGGACGACTACTGCTTCATGGGCTTCCCCCAGGAGGGGGAGGGCCGCCGGGGCTGGCTGGAGCGCGCGGGCACGTGCTTCAGCGTGAGCGCCGCCGGCAACACGGAGGGCGCGCTGGAGTTCATACGCTTCGCCCTCAGCACGGAGCGGCAGGCGCTGGTGGAGACCGGCTTCCCCGTGGACCAGGCCGCGCTCGACGCTCTCTTCGCCGCCGCCCTGGACGGGGAGTACAGCCAGGGAACGCTCGCGCAGCGGGACGTGGACGCGTTCTATGAGCTGCTCAACAGCGGCCTGAGCTTTTCCGAGCGGCCGGACGCGGTGACGCTCATCATGATGGAGGAGGCGCGCGCGTTCTTTGCCGGCGGCGCCACGGCGCAGGAGGCCGCCCACCGCACGCAGGAGCGCGTGAGCCTCTATCTGGCCGAACAGGCGTAAAGGAGGGGCAAAATGGCCATATCCACGGTGACGGCCCGCTTCGGGCAGGACGTCCGCACGGTCTGGCGGGCGGTGACGGACGTTGAAAACTGCTCCTGGCGCAGCGACCTTGAAGGCTGCGCGCTCAACGGCGAGGGCCGCTTCACGGAGCGCGCGAAGGGCGGGTGTGAAACGCGCTTCGCGGTCACATGCCGCGAGGAGTACCGGCGCTGGGAGTTCAAAATGGAGAACAGCCGCATGAGCGGGCGCTGGACGGGCGTCTTTTCCCGCTTCGGCAGCGGGACAGAGGCCGTGTTCACGGAGGACGTGCGCGCGAAAAACGCGCTGCTGCGCCCCTTCGTGGGGATGTACCTGAAGCGCCAGCAGGCGCGCTATGTGCGCGACTTGGAGGCGTATCTGGAGGGATGCCGGTGAACACGGAAGAAGCGCTCGCGCTGCTGCGCGCGCAGGCGGACGAGGGCCGCCGCGCCTCGGCGGAGCGGCTGGGCGTGCCGGCTGAAAACAGCCTCGGCGTGCCGACGGCGGCGCTCCGCCGCCTGGCAAAGCGTCTCGGGCGCTCGAACGCCCTTGCGCGCGGGCTCTGGGAGAGCGGCTGGCACGAAGCGCGGCTGCTCTCAGCGCTCGTCTGCGAGCCGGAAGGCCTCACGCGCGCGGAGGTGGAGCGGATGATGGGCGAGGTGGCCTCCTGGGACCTCTGCGACCACCTGTGCAAGGAGCTGGTGATAAAGCGCGGCGACTGGGAGGGCTTCATGCGCGCCTGGGCGGAGGAGGACGGCGTCTATAAAAAGCGCGCCGCCTTCACGCTCATCGCCGCCGCGGCCGTTCACCGCGCGCCGCTGCCCATGGAAAAGGTGGAGGGATACCTGGCGCTGATACGCGCGCACGCGCGCGACGGCCGGCCGCATGTGAAAAAGGCCGCCTCCTGGGCAATCCGCGAGCTCGGCAAGTCCGGCCCGGCGGAGCGCGAAGCGGCGCTCGCCGCCGCGCGGGAGATGCTCTCCGGCGGCGACCGGGCGCTCGCCTGGGCCGCGCGCGACGCCATCCGCGAGCTGGAAAGCTGCGTCTGCGTGGAGGGCGTCAGGCGGCTGGTCCCCGCCGGCGGCAAAATGGCCGCCCGCGCGGGAAAATAAAGCCGCCGCTTCCGTAAAAGCGGCGGGAAGGGCGCAAAACGCCCCCGGGATAGCCGGGGGCGTTTGATCTTATAATTTGGAGGCTATCTTCGCTATCGCCGGGCGGCGGGAGGTGATCGCGCCGCGGGGGCAGAACTCCTGGCAGCAGAAGCAGCGGATGCACTTCGAGCGGTCGATGCGGGCCTTTTTCCCCTTCAGCTGCGCCGCGCCGGCGGGGCAGACCTCGCGGCACCTGCCGCAGCCGACGCACTTCGCGCGGTCCACCTGCGGGCGGGCGGCGAAGCCGCGCTCGAGGAAGGCGCGGATGAGCCTGGGCTTGTTCTCAAAGGTGATGTCCCCGTCGAGGGGCATTTTTTCAAAGTCCGGCGCGCAGAAGGGCGCGATATCGCCCGCGATGTCCAGCTCCTCCCAGCTCGCGGGGCAGAGCCCCCGCTCGATGGAGGCCGCGACGGTGGGCACCTCCTGCGGCTCAAAGCCGATGAGGTGCGCGCAGAGCAGGTCCGCCGCCCAGGGCGAGGGCGAGGCGATGAGCGCGCCCATGTGCCGCGGCCTGCCCTGCGTGGGGCCGTTGCCCTCCATGCAGTCCACGGCGTCCACCAGCGTCAGCCGGGGGGCGAAAAACTCGCTCAGGTCCACCAGCATGGAGCAGAAGTCCGCCGTGCGCGGGTAGGAGTAGTGGAACTCCGGCTTGCGCGTCCCCGGTATGGCGCCGAAGAAGTTCTTCACCGCGCAGGTCATGCCCGCCATAGCGTGCGTTTTCAGCTTGGCGAAGTCTATGACGGCGTCCGCTTCCAGCAGCCAGGCTGTCAGCGGCAGGCGCTTTGCTGTGCGCCCGGCGGGATAGTCCACCTCGCGCGTCTCAAAGTCCGCGTTCAGATGCGCTCCGGCGGCCTCCACGGCGCGGATGCCGCTGCCGGCGTAGACGCCGTTCACCCAGGCGGCGTTGAAGGGCCCGCCGGGGCTGTCGCCCACGACGACGTCCGCGCCCAGCGACACGAGCATCCGGCACAGCTCCGCCACCAGCGCCGGGTGCGTGACGGCGGCGGTCTCCGGCTTCATGCGGGCGACAAGGTTGGTCTTGACGGCGATGCGCATCCCCGGCCGCACCCAGCCGAGGCCGCCGGCGGCCTCCACGGCCGCGGCCAGCGCCGCCTTCACCGTTTCGCTTCCGTAGTCCGGGCAGGGGACGACGGCGACTTTTTTCTCCATGGCAGCTCCTCCAGAGGCGTTTTCGTAAATTATAGCTCAGCCGCGCCAAAGGCACAAGCATTTTGCTATTGCAATATCGCCAAAATGTGATAACATATTCATGAGAGGGCCTGTGCGCCGCGTCAAAAGGCGCATGTGACAAAATATGAAAGGACTGATATCCATGGAAGAGATCAAGATCACCCGGACAACGGCGCCGAAGGAAAAAACGCCCAGCAACAAGCTCGGCTTTGGTAAAGTGTTCTCCGACCACATGTTCCTCATGAACTACGACGCCGGCCAGGGCTGGCACGATCCCCGCGTGGTGCCCTACGGCCCCATCGAGCTCATGCCCTGCGCCAACGTGTTCCACTACGCGCAGGAGATCTTCGAAGGATTGAAGGCCTACCGCACGGCGGACGGCACGGTGCAGCTCTTCCGCCCGACCGAGAACATCCGGCGCATGAACAACTCCGCCGAGCGTATGTGCATCCCGCAGGTGCCGGAGGACCTCTATCTGGAAGCCCTCAAGACCATTGTCAGCGTGGACGCGGACTGGGTCCCGGCCGAGGAGGGCACGAGCCTCTACCTGCGGCCCTTCATCATCGCCACGGACGCCCAGCTGGGCGTGCACGCCGGCCATCACTACATCTTCTGCATCATCTGTTCCCCCTCCGGCAGCTACTATGCCGGCGGCATCGACCCCGTCAAGATCATGATCGAGAGCCGCGACGTGCGCGCGGTGCGCGGCGGCACGGGCTTTGCCAAGTGCGGCGGCAACTACGCGGCCAGCCTGCGCGCCGGCGAGGAAGCGGAGAAGAAGGGCTTCGCCCAGGTGCTCTGGCTGGACGGCGTGCATATGAAGTACATCGAGGAAGTCGGCGCCATGAACGTCATGTTCAAGATCGCCGGCAAGGTCGTCACGCCCGACATCTCCGGCGGCACCGTGCTGCCCGGCATCACCCGCAAGAGCTGCCTGGAGCTGCTGCGCGAGTGGGGCTATGAGGTCGAGGAGCGCAACATCTCCGTCGAGGAGCTGATCGGCGCCATCGAGGACGGCACGCTGGAGGAGGCCTGGGGCTGCGGCACGGCCGCCGTCGTCTCGCCGATGGGCCTGCTGGCGTATAAGGACGAAGAACACGTCATCAACAACAACGAGATCGGACCCGTCACCCAGCGGCTCTATGACGAGCTCACCGGCATCCAGTGGGGCAAGGTGCCCGATACTCACGGGTGGATCGTGAAAGTGTGCTGAAAGCGCAGGCATAAAATGCGCTCCGGCGGTGCGCCGCGCAGTGCGTGGGCGGCGCCGGTACCTTGAGGGGAAGGGCTTTGGCCCTTCCCCTTTTCGGAACGGGAGAGGGGGAGAGGGATGAGGCTGCTTTTTACGGCCGCCTGCGGCTTCGCATCGGCGGCGCTGGCGGCGCACTACGCGCTGCCCTTTGCCTGGCTGCCCTGGTGCGCGCTCGCCCTCTTTGCCCTCGCGCTGCCCGCGCTTTTGATGAGGGGCGACGCGCGCACGCGCGCCGTTCTGCTGCTCGTCTCCGCCGCCCTCGGCGCCGGCTGGTACTGGGGCTACACCCAGCTCTTCGTGCGCCCGGCGGAGGCCCTCGCGGGGCGCGAGCTGAGCTTCACCGCCCGCGTGCTGGAGAGCCCAGAGCGCGACGAAGGCTTCGCCATGACCTATGTGCGCCTGGAGCAGGAGGGCCTGCCCGCCGTGCGCACGGCGGTGTACGACTACGACGGCTACCTGGGGGACGTGCAGCCCGGGGACCTTGTCGAACTGACGGCCCGCACCTCCTCCGCCACCGAGCGCTACGGCGCGGAGACGGATATATATTCATCCCGCGGCATATTGCTGCGCGCCAACCTCAGCGCGCCCTCCGGCGGGCCGCGGCGCGACGGCTGGAGCTGGCTGCATTTCCCCGCGCGGCTCTCCGCCGCCGTGGGGGAGAAGGCGCAGCAGCTCTTCCCCGCCGACACCGCGGCCTTCATGCGCGCGCTGCTGGTGGGGGACAGCTCCGGCCTGGACGACGACTATGAGCTGGAGCACGCGCTGGACGAGTCCGGCATCCGCCACGTGGTGGCCGTCTCCGGCATGCACCTGAGCTATCTCTGCGCCTTCCTCACGGCGCTGCTGGGGCGGCGGAGGGCGGCGAAGCTGGGCGTGCCGGCGGCGGTGGTGTTCACCTTCATGGCCGGGGCCACGCCCAGCATCGTGAGGGCCTGCGTGATGCTCCTGCTGGTGATGGCCGCGCCGCTCGCGCGGCGGGAGGCGGACGGGCTCACAAGCCTGGGCGCGGCGCTGTTGCTGCTGCTCGTCATAAACCCGCTCTCCGTGGCCGCGGCGGGCTTGCAGCTCTCCTTTGCCGCCATGGCGGGCATCGTCACCGTCACGCCGGCGGTGTACGCCTTCATCGAAGGGCGCTGGAAAAAGCCCGAGGGGCGGCGCGGCCGCCTGCGCAGCTTCATCATCGCCACGCTCGCCGGCACGGCGGGCTCGGCGGTGTTCACCACGCCCATCGTCGCGCTCACTTTCGGCTATGTGTCCCTCGTCTCGCCGCTGACCAACCTGCTCACGCTCTGGGCCGTCTCCGGCTGCTTCATCCTCGGCCTGGCGGCGGTGATACTGGGCTTTGCCTTCGCGCCGCTGGGCGCCGCCCTGGCCTGGCTCGACGCCTGGTGTGCGCGCTACATCTGCCTCTGCGCGGAGGCCATGAGCGCGCTGCCCTTCGCCGCCGTCTACACGGCGGACCGCCTGGTGAGCTGGTGGCTCTGCTTCTGCTACGGCGTGTTCGCCCTCGCCTGGGCGCTGCGGGGGAAGGGGCAGAAGCTGCGGCCGCTCGCGCCGGCCGCCGCCTGCGCCGTGGCCCTCTGCGCGGTCATCTTCAGCGCCTCCGCCGCCGGGAAGCGCGAGCAGGGCTTCGTGTTCCTCGACGTGGGGCAGGGCGCGTGTACGCTGGCGCTTGACGGGGAGCACGCGGTGGTGATAGACTGCGGTGGCACCGGCACGCTGGAAAACGCCGGCGACACGGCCTGCGAATACCTGCTCAGCCGCGGGCGGCGCAGCGTGGACGCCGTGGTGCTCACGCATCTGCACTCCGACCACGCCGGCGGCGTCACGCGGCTGCTCTCGCGGCTGGACGTGGGCGAGCTCTACGTCGCCGAGGCCGCCGAGGACACGGACGGCGAGCTCGCCGGGCTGCTCGCGTGCGCGGAGCGGCACGGCACGGCCGTGCGCTATGTGTGCGCGGAGGACGTGGAAGAAAACTACGGCGGCATCGCCCTCACGCTCTACGCCCCGGCGGAGGCCGGCGACGAGAACGAGCGCGGCGTGGCGGTGCTGGCCTCCGTCTGCGGGTGGGACGCCCTCGTCATGGGCGACCTGGGCATGGCGGCGGAGCGCGAGCTGGCGGCGGAGGGCGCGATACCGGATGTGGACATCCTCGCCGTCGGCCACCACGGCTCGCGCTACTCCACCAGCTTCGAGCTGCTGGAGGCCGCGCAGCCGGAGATGGCCGTGATCTCCGTGGGCTACAACAACTACGGCCACCCGGCGGACGAGGCCCTCGCGCGGCTCAACCTGGCCGGGGCCAGGGTCTACCGCACGGATATCGACGGCAGCATCACAGTGAGGACAGGTGACGATGGCAAAAAAGACAACTAATAAAAAAAGTGCCGCGCGCTGGCTGGACTACTTCGCGCTGCGCCGCGAGCTGAAAGCGGAGGGCCCGGCGAGGCTCTACCTGCTCTTCGGGGAGGAGGACTATCTGCGCGAGAGCTTCCTCGGCGAGCTGCGCGCCGCCTGCCTGCCGGAGGGGGACGACGGCTTCGCCTACCACCGCTTCGACGCCGCCCAGCCGGGCGTGAGGGCCGTGGCGGAGGCAGTGAACGCCCTGCCCTTCACCACGGAGCGCACGCTCGTGGAGCTGCGCGGCTTCGACCTCAACCACTGCCGGGACGCGGAGGCGGAGGAGCTCATAAAGCTGGTGGCGGACATCCCCGACTACTGCACGGTGGCCATCGTGCTCGGCACCGGCGTGGAGCCGGACATGCGTCTGAAGGCCGTGAAGGCCGTGGCTGCCGCGGGAAAGGCCGCCTGCTTCACGCCCCAGGGCCAGGGCCAGCTGACAAACTGGATACAGAAGCGCTTCGCCGCGCTGGGCAAGCGCATCGGCCCCGAGGCCTGCATGGAGCTGGTGTTCACCAGCGGCGAGCTGATGAACGGCCTCATCCCGGAGATCGCCAAGCTCGCCTCCGGCACGGAGGGGGAGGAGGTCACGGCGGCGGACGTGCGCCGCCTGGCGAGCCCGATACCGGAAGCGCAGGCCTTCAAGCTGGCCGACTGCCTGGCCGCGCGGGACTTCAACGGCGCGGCGCGGCTGCTCTCGGAGCTGCTGGCCTCGGACACGGAGCCGATCACCGCCCTGGCGGCCATCGGCGGCAACATGCGCCGGCTCTACGCCGCGCGCGTGGCCATCGACGAGGGCCTGGGGCGCGAATTCGTGGAAAAGCTCTACAACATCCGCTACAGCCGCATCACGGACGAGCTGATGAGCGCCGCCCGGCGGCTGACGAGGGCCTATCTGGCGCGGGCGGTGGAGCTCTGCGCGGAGACGGACTACCGCATGAAGAGCAGCCCCGCCGGCGACCGCGAACTGCTGGCGGAGCTCCTCATCAGGCTCTCGGCGGCATGAGCGGGCGCATACCGGTGCGCGAGGTCATCGTCGTCGAGGGGCGCTATGACAAGAACACGCTTTTGCAGATATTCGACGCCGCCGTGGTGGAGACGGGCGGCTTCGGCATCAACAACGACGCGGAAAAGCTCGCCCTCCTGCGCCGCCTGGCCGCCGAGCGCGGGCTGGTGGTGCTCACGGACAGCGACGCCGCCGGCTTCATGATCCGCGCGAAGCTCAAGGGGGCCATCGACCCCGCGCTCGTCAAGCACGCCTACATCCCGGACGTCCCCGGCCGCGAGCGGCGCAAGCGCCGCGCGTCGAAGGAGGGCAAGCTGGGCGTGGAGGGCATGGAGCGCGAGGTGCTGATAGACGCCCTGCGCCGGGCGGGGGCCACGATGGGCGGCGAGGGAAGCGTGCGCCGCGGCTCCGTCACCAAGGCCGACCTGGCCGCGCTGGGCCTCTCCGGCGCGGAGGGCAGCGCAGAGCTGCGGCGCGAGCTGCTGCGGCATCTGGCGCTGCCCGAGCGCATGAGCGCCAACGCCATGCTGGACGTGCTCAACGCGCTCTATACGCGCGCGGAGCTCGAGCGCATCTGCGCCGGCCTCAGGTCCGGCGGTCCTCGATGACGGCGGCAGAGAGCACGGCCAGCAGCAGTATCCACTGCGGCGCGCAGGCCAGCTCCCAGGCCAGGCGGTATGTAGCATAGGTCTCCGCGCTGTAGCCGCCGGCGTCCGCCAGCAGCATGAAGGCGCAAAAGAGCAGCACGCAGCAGAGCGCCAGGGCGCGCTCCGTCACCTCCCAGGCCAGGTCGCACATGCCGAGCATCCTTCGCAGTACGCGCATAAAAACCACCTCGCCCCATTGTAGCCGCCAAAGGCGGCCGCGCTCAAGGCTAAAATAATGGAAAAAGGCCGCGCGGCGTAGATAAACGCCGCG
>DVOV01000221.1 GCA_018713375.1 Candidatus Scatomorpha stercorigallinarum
CTGCGGCCTCGGTCTCGCCTATGTGGCGCAGGAGCATGACGGCGGAGAGGATGAGTGCCGTGGGGTTTGCGTCGTTCAGCCCCGCGTGCTTCGGCGCGCTGCCGTGGACCGCCTCGAAGATGGCGCAGTCCTTACCGATATTAGCGCTCGGCGCCAGGCCCAGGCCGCCGACAAGGCCCGCACAGAGGTCGGACACGATATCGCCGTAGAGATTCGGCAGCACCATGACGTCGAAGGCCTCCGGCTTCTGCACCAGCTGCATGCATGTGGCGTCCACGATCTTGTCCTCAAACTCAATCTGCGGATACTCCGCCGCCACGTCGCGCGCAACGTCGAGGAACAGGCCGTCGGTACACTTCATGATGTTCGCCTTGTGCACCGCCGTGACCTTTTTGCGGCCGTTTTTCACGGCGTAGTCGAAAGCGTAGCGCACGATGCGCTCCGAGCCCTTGCGCGTGATGAGCTTGATGCTCTCGGCCGCGTCCTCGCCCACCATGTGCTCTATGCCCGCGTAGAGGTCCTCCGTGTTCTCTCGCACGGTGACTATGTCCACGCCCTCATAGCGGCCCTTCACGCCCTTGAAACTGCGCGCGGGGCGGACGTTAGCGTAGAGGTCGAACTCCTTCCTGAGCGCGACGTTGACGCTGCGGAAGCCCGTGCCCACGGGCGTTGTGATGGGGCCCTTGAGCGCAAGGCCGTCGGCCCGCACGGAATCTATCGTCGCCTGGGGCAGCGGCGTGCCGCAGACATCCATCTGGGCCGCGCCCGCCTCGGCCACGTGCCACTCTATCTTTGCTCCCGAGGCGTCTACCACCTTCCTGGCCGCCGCGGCCACCTCCGGGCCTATGCCGTCGCCCGGGATAAGCGTTACTGCACGCATCATGCTTCCTCCTTCCCCGCCTGCTCGCGGGTGTAATTGAGCAGCCCGCCGGCCAGCAGGATATCCCGCTGCCGGGGCGTTATCGTCATCCTGACCTTTATCTCCCTGTCGCCGCAGCGGAGCGTGACACCTTCGCCGCGCGCGGCGGCGGCTATCTGCTCGTGTACGCGGTCTATCGTTATCTCGTCGCCCAGGGACAGGGCCTCGTAGTCGGCCTCGTCCTCCAGGCAGAGGGGCAGTATGCCGTTATTTATGAGGTTTGCCCGGTGGATACGCGCGAAGCCGAGGGCGACGACGCCCTTGACGCCCAGATACAGCGGGGCCAGCGCCGCGTGCTCGCGGCTGGAGCCCTGGCCGTAGTTCTGTCCCGCGACGATGAAGCCGCCGCCGTTTTCCTTCGCCCGCGCCGGGAACCCGGCGTCGCAGGGCGTGAGGCAGAATTCGGACAGATACGGCACGTTGGAGCGGTAGGGCAGCAGCTTGGCGTTCGAAGGCATGATGTGGTCCGTCGTGATGTTGTCGCCCAGCTTTATGAGCACCTTGCCCTCTATCGTCTCCGCAGGGGCCTGGGTCTTCGGGAAGGGCTTTATGTTCGGGCCGCGCACGACCTCTACCGCATAGGGGTCGGCCGCGGGCGCGAGGACCATGCTGTCGTCCGCCGCAAAGCGCTCGGGCAGGGCGGGCTTTTCCACGGGCGCCCAGGTCTCGGGGTCGGTGAGGACGCCGGTGATGGCGGAGACAGCCGCCGTCTCCGGGCTCACGAGCCAGACGCTGGCCGAGGCGGTACCGCTACGGCCGCAGAAATTGCGGTTGAAGGTGCGCAAGCTGACCGCGTCCGTCGCCGGGGCCTGGCCCATGCCTATGCAGGGGCCGCAGGCGCACTCAAGCACCCTCGCGCCCGCCGCTACCATCTTCGCCAGCGCACCGTTCGAGGCCAGCATGGTCAGCACCTGCCGCGAGCCCGGAGAGATGACAAGGCTCACATTCGGCGCGACGGTGTGACCGTCCAGTATTTCCGCCACCTTCATCATGTCCGCGTAGGAGGAGTTCGTGCAGCTGCCGATGGCGACCTGGTCTATTTTGATGCCGGCTTTCTCGCTGACCGGCGCGACGTTATCCGGGCTGTGCGGCATGGCGGCGAGCGGGTGCAGGGCCGAGAGGTCGATGCTTATCTCCTCGTCGTACTCCGCGTCCGGGTCGGGCATAAGCTCCGACCAGTCGTCCTCCCTGCCCTGGGCCTTGAAGAAGGCGCGGGTGACCTCATCGCTGGGGAACACGGTGGTCGTAGCGCCCAGCTCCGCGCCCATGTTCGCTATAGTCGCGCGCTCGGGGACGGAGAGGGTCTTGAGCCCCTCGCCCGAGTACTCCATTATCTTCCCCACGCCGCCCTTGACGCTCAGGCGGCGGAGCACCTCCAGGATGACGTCCTTGGCCGTGACCATGGGCCTGAGCGCGCCTGTCAGCTCGACCTTGCATATCTTCGGCATGGCGAGGTAATAGGCCCCGCCGCCCATGGCTACGGCGACGTCGAGGCCGCCTGCCCCGATGGCGAGCATGCCCGCCGCGCCGCAGGTGGGCGTGTGGCTGTCCGAGCCCAGCAGGGTCTGCCCGGGAACGGAGAAGCGCTCAAGATGCACCTGGTGACATATGCCGTTGCCCGGGCGCGAGAACCAGATGCCGTGCTTTGCCGCGACGGTCTGGATATACTTATGGTCGTCCGCGTTCTCGAAACCGGACTGGAGCATATTGTGGTCTATATAGGCCACGGAGCGCTTGGTCTTGACCTGCTCCGTACCCATGGCCTCCAGCTGGAGATAGGCCATGGTGCCCGTCGAATCCTGCGTCAGGGTCTGGTCTATTCTGATGGCTATCTCGCCGCCGGGAGTGAGATCCCCGGAAACCAGGTGCGCCGAGATGAGTTTTTGTGCTGCGTTCATGCCTCTTCCGCCTCCATCTGCTTATATACGCTCCAGAGCTCGCCGTCGCCTATATTCGTGACGCGCCCGGCCTCGTATTGGTCGTCCACCCAGTTTTTGAGGATGTGGACTATCTCCTCAGTCTTCGCCACGGGGCGGCCCAGCTTCTGCGTCAGCCAGACGGCTATGCCCGCCGCGCCCGAGTTGCGCGAGATGCCCACGCGGGGCGGGCTTTTGAGTATCTTGCGCGTGTCGAAGATGCTGTATATCTCTTCATCCTTCAACAGGCCGTCGGCGTGGATGCCGGCCTGGGTGGTGTTGAAGTTCTCGCCCACGAACGGGGTGTTCTCCGGGATGTGATAGCCCAGCTCGCGCTCGTAGTAGTCCGCGATGTCGCGGATGACGGTGGGGTCCATGCCGTCCAGCGTGCCGCGCAGCTGGGCGTATTCGATGACCATGGCCTCAAGCGGGGTGTTTCCCGTGCGCTCGCCTATTCCAAGCAGGGAGCAGTTCACCGAGGATGCGCCGTAGAGCCAGGCCGTTGCAGAGTTCACGACGGCCTTGTAAAAGTCGTTATGCCCGTGCCACTCCAGGAGCTCGGCCGGGAAACCGCCATAGTTGCGCAGGCCGTAGACTATGCCCGGCACGCTTCTCGGCATGGAGGCGCCCGCATAGGGAACGCCGTAACCCATCGTGTCGCAGGCGCGTATCTTGATGGGGATGCCGCTCTCGGCCATGAGGTCGCTTATCTCGTGCGCAAACGGCACGACGAAGCCATAGAAATCAGCGCGCGTGATGTCCTCGAAGTGGCAGCGGGGATATATGCCGGCGTCCAGAGCGTCCTTTATAACGGCGAGATAGCCGTCCACCGCCTGGCGGCGCGTCTTCTTGAGCTTTTTATATATATGATAGTCCGAGCAGCTTACCAGGATGCCGCACTCGCGCAGGCCCAGGTCGCGCGCTAGCTTGAAGTCCTCGCGGCTGGCGCGTATCCAGCCCGTTATCTCAGGGAACTCATAGCCCAGCTCCTGGCACATGCGCAGGGCCTTGCGGTCCCGCTCGCTGTACACGAAGAATTCCGATTGGCGGATGATGCCCTTCGGCCCGCCCAGCTTGTGCAGGTATTTGTAAAGCTGGACTATCTGCTCCGGCTCATACGGCGCGCGGCTCTGCTGGCCGTCCCGGAAGGTCGTATCCGTTATCCAGATGTGCTCCGGCGGGTTCGCCGGTGTCAGGCGGAAATTGAAGGTGCATTTCGGCACCTCACTGTAGGGGAACATGTCGCGGTAGAGGTTCCCCGTCTCTCTGTCCTGGAGGCTGTATTTGTACTCGCAC
>DVOV01000222.1 GCA_018713375.1 Candidatus Scatomorpha stercorigallinarum
CCATGCTGCCCGCGCCGGTGCCGAACTCGGCGGAGTACGGCCGCATAGCGCCCGGGATAAAGGGCATCGAGGCCCTGGCGGGTGTGCCGATCTGCGGCAGCGCCGGCGACCAGGCAGCGGCCCTGCTCGGCCAGGGCTGCATCGTGCCGGGCGAGGCGAAGAACACCTACGGCACCGGCTGCTTCACGCTGATGAACACCGGCGAGCGCAGCGTGCGCAGCCTCTCCGGCATGCTTACCAGCGTAGCCTGGAGCCTCGGCGGCCGTACGACCTATGCCCTTGAGGGCAGCGTGTTCAACGCCGGCAGCTCTATACAGTGGCTGCGCGATGAGGTGGGCCTCATCGCCACCGCCGCAGAGAGCGGGCCCATCGCCGCCAGCGTGCCGGATAACGGCGGGGTCTACCTCGTCTCGGCCTTCACGGGCCTGGGCGCGCCGCACTGGGACATGTATGCCCGAGGCACGATGGTCGGCCTCACCCGCGGTACGACCCGTGCGCACATAGTCCGCGCCGCCATGGAGGGCATCGCCTACCAGGTGAAGGACCTGCTGGACGCCATGGAGCTGGACTCCGGCCGGACGCTTTCGGTCCTGCGCGTGGACGGCGGCGCCTCCGTCAGCGATTTCCTCATGCAGTTCCAGGCGGATATCCTCCGCAAGCCCATAGACCGCCCGCGCATGGTCGAGACGACCGCCTTTGGCGCGGCCTTTCTCGCGGGCCTTGCGGCGGGGCTGTGGAGCAAGGTCGAGGAGATCGCCGCGCTCCGGCAGTCCGAACAGGTTTTCGAGCCTCAGATGGACGAGCGCGCGGCGGAAAAGTATCATGGCGAATGGCTCCGCGCGGTGGAGCGTGCCAAGAAGTGGGAGACGTCAAAATGAGCGAAAGCATCTTAGTTGTAAAAACCGGTCTGCTTGCCGGCATAATATCGGGAAAAAACGGCCTCATCCGCGGCCGCGACGCCGAAATATTGGACATCGTGAACGAGCATCACGAGTTCCGCCCCCGCCCTGAGATGGAGGAGGACCCGTCGTACCGGCAGATCATCCCCTACGTCGTCCTGACGCGCGGGGAGGAGGTCTTTGTCCTGCGCCGGCTCAAGAAGGGCGGTGAAAAGCGCCTGCACGGCCTGCTGTCCATCGGAGTCGGCGGGCATATCAACCCCGTGGACGAGGCAGGGCGCGGCGAGGCGCTCATGCGCGGCCTGCGCCGCGAGGTCGAGGAGGAAGTCGAGGTCGAGCGGGAGCTTTCGCTCGTGCCGGTGGGCGTGATAAACGAGGAGACGAACGAGGTTGGCAGTGTCCACCTGGGCTTCATGTTCCGCATGGAGGTCGCGGGAGAGGTGCGCGTGCGCGAGACGGAGAAGCTGGAGGGGGTGTGGGTGCCCAAGTCGGAGCTGCCCGCCCTGCGCGAGCAGCTGGAGGGCTGGTCGAAGATAGCGATGGAGGCGATAGTATGAGAGTTTTCACCCCTGCGGACATCCTGCTGCCGCGCGTGGAGGATATGACCAAGTGGAGCTGCATAGCCTGCGACCAGTTCACCTCGGAGCCGGAATATTGGCGTGAGGCCGAGCGCCTTGTGGGCAACGCACCGAGCACCCTGCGCCTCATGCTCCCCGAGGCCTGGCTGGGCCTGCGCGACAGTTCGGCTGAGACGCGGAAGATATACGCGGCCATGAGTGATTATGTAAACCGAGGACTCTTTGAGACGGTGGAGAACAGCTACATATATGTGGAGCGGACGCTGCCCTCGGGCGCAGTTCGCCGGGGCCTGGTGGGCAAGCTGGATCTGGAGTGCTACGACTGGGCGCCGGGCAGCACGACGCCGGTGCGCGCGACGGAGGGCACGGTGGAGAGCCGCCTGCCCGCGCGCGTGGCGGTGCGCCGGGGCGCGAGCCTGGAGATGCCGCACATAATGGTGTTCTTGGACGACCCGGAAAACGCGCTCATCCCCTCCGCCGCGGGCGGGGAGCTGCTCTACGACTTTGAGCTCATGCAGGGCGGCGGCCGCATCCGTGGCAGCCGCGTCTCGGGCGAGACGGCGGAGCGCCTCTGCGCGGCGCTGGACACGCCGGAGGGCGCCGTGCGTTTTGCGATGGGCGACGGCAACCACAGCCTCGCCGCGGCGAAGCGCTGCTGGGAGCAGATAAAGCCCACCCTGAACGAGACCGAGCGCGGTACGCACCCTGCGCGCTATGCCCTGGCGGAGCTGGTGAACATCCACGACGAGGCCGTGACCTTCGAGCCAATCCACCGCGTGCTGCTGGACACGGACCCCCGCGGCTTCCTGGAGGAGGCGGCGGCGCGCCTGCCGCGCGGTGCGGGCCAGAGCGTGACGATACTGGCGGGCAAGCGTGAGATGACGATAGACACAGGCCTGCCCCTCGGCAAGCTGGTGGCGCTTGCGGACGAGCTGCTGACGGACTGGGCCCGTGAGCACGGCGGCCTGCCCGACTACATCTACGGCGATGGGGAGGCCAGAGCCCTGGGCCAGACCGCTGCTTCCCTCGGCCTGCTCCTGCCCCGCCTGGAGAAGTCTGAGCTGTTCCCCTACATAACTGAGCACGGCCCGTACCCGA
>DVOV01000223.1 GCA_018713375.1 Candidatus Scatomorpha stercorigallinarum
TGCCGCAGTGGAACGGCCTGACGGACGGCATCGCCGCCATGGCTGGCGCGAGGAACAGGAGCGAGGCGCTGAAAAACGGCGACTACACGGAGGTGCTGCTCACCAACCGCCAGTACATCTTCCAGCGGCGCTGCGGCGATGAGCGCGTGCTCTGCGCCTTCAACGCGGACAGCGAGCCCTACACCGCCCACTTCAACGCCGGCTGCGGCCGGGCCGTGGACCTGATAAAGGGGGAGGAGCACGACTTCGGCGGCGGCAGCGAGCTGGCTCCGCGCAGCGTGCGCTACTGGCTCTGCGAGCGCTGAGACGTACACAAAAGGTTTATGGACTGTTAATATCAGGGAAACAAAGCTCCTCTATACTGTAAGCATACCGGGTGGCCGGTGGATACAGACATAGAGGAGCGTGTTTTTATGAAAAAGCTACTTACCGTCGCCGGGGCGGCGGCCGTCCTCGCCCTGGGCGCCTTCGGCGTCAGCAGACTGATAAAATCCCGCGCGGCCTGAGCGCGGCGCGCAGCAAAACGCCCCTCCGGCTGAGCATAGCGCTCGGCCGGAGGGGCGCCGGTCATTGGAGGCCGTAGAATTCCTCCAGACGGGAGAGGTCTCTTTCCCATTCGACATAGTTCTCAACGTAGCCGCAGCCGGCGCAGACATATCTCGCCACCGGCACGCGCTCCACGGTGAGCGCTTTGGTCATACATATGCTGTTGGCCAGGTAACGGTGCGCGTCGTCGGGAGCGCGGATGATGCGCTTACAGCCGCATTTGGGGCAGGTAAGGGTGTTTTTCATATCATGCACCGGGCGGACTCAGAATTCCTTATTCTTGTATATGCCGACGCTGACGGCCGCGCTGGCGGCGAGCAGCACGAGGGCGATCACGGGCATGGCGATGAAAATGGCGTTCAATTCAAGCCCCACGTCGAGCTTACCCAAAACGAAGCCAAGGACGAGGAAGCCGACCACAAACACCGCCATCATGACCAGCCGCGCCTTCTCCGGGCCGTATTTGTACACGAGCGGGAGCAGCAGGCTCACGAGCACCACCGCGACGCAGAAGCAGGCCGCGCAGGTGGCCAGCGCCTCGTTTATCGACGAGCGGTCGATGACAACGCAGGCCGCGAAGCCTATGACCGCCATGACGAGCGAGCAGGCGAGCGCAAAGACGTACTTGCTCAGCGCCATGACCGTGCGCGTGAGCGGCATGGTCATGGCGTAGCGCTCAAAGCCGCACTTGTCGTCGGCGGTGACGCTGGTGAGCGGCAGGAGTATGGCGTACACGACGCTGAGCACGGCGAAGAAGGAGCCGCTGCCGTTTATGACGCTGATGATGAACCAGACGGCGAGTACGAGCAGTATGGCTTTCCCCTGCGCCTTGACGTTCAGGAAATCTTTTATGAGCAGCGCTTTCATTTCGCATCCCCCTTGATGTAATAGAGCATGATGTCCTCGATGCTCGCGCGCTCGTGTGTGAGCCGCTCGCCGGCCGCGCGCTCCACCAGCGCCTCGCAGCCGAACGCACTGCGGCGCACGCCGACGACGGCGTCCTCCGGCAGGGCGGCGATCTCGCGCTCGGAGCCCTTGGCGATGACGTATTTTTCAAGCAGTTCGTCCTTCTCCTCGCTGAAAATAACGCGCCCGGTGTGGATAAACGTGATGTAGTCGCAGGCCTTTTCCAGGTCGGAGAGGATGTGCGACGAGATGAGCACGCTGTGGCTCTCGTCCTGGATGAAATCCAGCAGGATGTCCAGCAGCTCGTCGCGCGCCACCGGGTCGAGGCCGCTTGTGGGCTCGTCGAGGATGAGCAGCTCCGCGCCGTGGCTCAGCGCGGCGGCGATAGAGAGCTTCATCTTCATGCCTCGGGAGTAGTCCTTTATCTTCTGGCGCTCGGGCAGGGCGAATTTCAGCCCGAGCGAGTCGAATTTGGCGGCGTTGAAGCGCCTATAGGCCGCGGCGAGCAGCCTGCGCACGTCCCGGAGGTTCATTGTCTCCGGAAATGGGCAGTCGTCGAACACGACGCCGATGCGCTCGCGCAGCTCGCGCGAAGCGCCCTGCGGGTCCTCGCCAAGGACGGATATGTCCCCTCCGTCGCGCCGGGCAAGGCCGAGCAGCAGGCGGATTGTGGTGCTCTTCCCGGCGCCGTTTTCGCCTATCAGGCCCATTATGCAGCCGGACGGCAGGACAAAACTGACGCCGTCCAGCTTGAAGGCGCGGTAGCGCTTGGTGAGCGAGCGCACTTCTATTGCGTTTTGCATTTTGTCAGTCTCCCTCGTAGACGAGGCGGAGCATCTCCTCAAGCTCCTCAAGGCCCAGGCCGCAGTCCGCGGCCAGGCGGCACGACTGGGCCAGCAGCTCCTCGAGCTGCCTGAGGTGCTCCTCCCTTATCAGTTCAAGATTTTTGCCGGCGACGAAGCTGCCCCGGCCGGGCTGAGTGACGATAAAGCCATCGCGCTCCAGCTCTTCGTAGGCCCGCTTTGTCGTGATGACGCTGATGCGCAGCTCCTTCGCCAGGAGGCGGATGGACGGAAGGGCGTCCCCCTCCGCCAGTTCGCCGGAGATGATCTTGCCCTTGATCTGCGAGACTATCTGCTCGTAGATGGGCGTCCCCGCCGCGTTGCTGATGATTATTTCCATGCCTATCACCCTATATAGTGTGTATGTTCATTATACACAGTAATCACAGTTTGTCAAGCGCCCTGCGTAAAAAAATTTGCCGCCCGCGGGCGGCAAATTTTCCATGTGTGGCTCAGAGGCGCGGGAATTCCCGCCGCACGGCCGGGGAGCGGCGCAGCGCCGCGGCCAGCAGGGCGGAGGCGGCGATGCCCAGCGCGGACTGCACAAGGTTGGAGGGTATGCCCGCCGCGGCGCCCAGCAGGCTGCCGGCCAGCAGCGCGTCATAGAGCCAGTAGCCTACGACCATGATGGCCTCCGCGGCCAGCGGCGCGACCAGCAGGGCGGCGGGACGCCTTTTCAGGGCGGCGTATATCCAGGCCGCGCAGGCGGCCATCAGCGCCTTTATGGCCAGCGTGGCGGGGACATAGGCGGCGTAGCCGGAAAAGAGGTCCGCCAGCGCGGGCCCCAGCCCGCCCGCCGCCGCGCCCCAGGCAGGGCCCAGCAGATAGGCCGAGAGGATGACCACAGTGTCGCCCAGATTCATGTACCCGCCGGTGGGCGAGGGGATGCGCACGGCCAGCGTGGCGGCGCAGCTCAGCGCGGCGAGCAGCGCGGACATCACGAGCATGCGCGTGCGGGGGGAAGTTCTCATTTCCGGCACCTCTTTGAAAAAAACTTCGCCTTGAATTCTACGTCGGATATGGTATTATTGAAATAGCCAAATTCTTATTTTTTGATATGACCAGAGGTGGCGTATGTTGACCTATGATCTCAGCGCGCGGGGCGCGCTGCCGATGTATGAATACCTGGCGCAGCGCATCCGCGAGGATGTGCTCTCCGGCGTGCTGCCGGCGGGGGAGAAGCTGCCCTCCCGCCGCGCCCTGGCCGAGCACCTGGGGGTCTCCGTCATCACAGTGGAGGGCGCTTATGCCCAGCTGGAGGCGGAGGGCTGCCTGGTCTCGCGCCCGCGGAGGGGCTATTTCGTGGCCGCGGAGGCGGCGCGGCCGGCGGCCCGCCGTCCGGCGCAGGAAAGCCCCCAGAGGCCGCAGGATGAGCGCTGGCGGCTCGACCTGCGCGGGAGCGGAGTCGACCCCGCCTGCCTGCCGGCGGCCGCCTGGGCGCGCCTGGTGCGCCAGACGCTGAGGGAGGGCGGGGGCGCGTTCCTGAGCGGCGTCCCGCACGAGGGGCTGCCGGAACTGCGGCGGGCCATCGCCGGGTATCTGGCGGGCAACAAGGGCATGGACGTGCCGCCGGAGCGCATCGTCATCGGGGCCGGGGCGGAGTTCATGTATATCCTGCTTGCGCAGCTGCTGGGCCCGGGCGCGCGCATCGCCGTGGAGGACCCGGGATATCCTAAGATCAGGCAGGTATACGCCCGCTCGGGCGCGCGCTGCCTGCCGCTGCCGCTGGGGGAGGGCGGCGTCGAGCCCCGGCTGCTGTACGCGAGCGGCGCGCAGGCCGTGCACATCTCGCCCTCGCACCAGTTCCCCACGGGCATCATCACCCCCATGCCGCGCAGGCAGGCGCTGCTGCGCTGGGCGCGCGAGACGGGCGGATATATAATAGAGGACGACTACGACAGCGAGCTGCGCTTCACGGGCAAGCCGCTGCCCACGCTGCAAAGCATCGACGGCGCGGGCAGCGTCATATATATGAATACCTTTTCGCAGACCATCTCGCCCTCCATGCGCCTGGCCTATATGGCCCTGCCGGAGGGGCTGATGGAGCGCTGGCGGCGGGAGCTGGGTTTTTACTCCTGCGCCGTGCCGGCGCTGGAGCAGCAGGTGCTGGCGCGTTTCCTGGCCGGCGGGGAATATGAGCGGCATGTCTCGCGCCTGCGCAAAGAGTACCGCGCGCGGCGCGCGGAGGTGCTCGACGCTTTCCGCTGCGCGCCGTTTGCCGGGCGCATCGAGATAGACGAGCGCGGCTCGGGGCTGCATTTCCTGCTGCGGCTGCACACGGACATTGGCGACGGCGAGCTGCGCCGGCGCGCTGAGGGCCTGGGCGTCAGGCTGGGTTTCCTTTCCGACTACTGCGCGGCGCCGCGGCCGGAGGCGGAACACACGCTGGTCGTCAGCTACGCCGGGCTCGGCCGCGGGCGCACGGACGAGGCCGTGCGGGCCCTGGCGGAAGTGTTCGGCGCGCTGTAGCTGGGGGCTTTACAGGAGGCGGAGGATGGTGTATAATACCTCGCCATGAATACTCTGGAATGGGGTTTTGACATGAAAGACTCGATGAAGGATGTAATTATTTCCATCAAGGGGACGCAGAGCCTGGGCCAGGGCGAGAGCGACGCCATAGAACTGGTGACGGAGGGCAAGTATTCCTTCCGCGACGGCCATGGAGAGCTGAGCTACATGGAGAGCGAGCTCACGGGCATGAAGGGCACGCGCACCTCTTTCATCATCTCGCCGGAGCAGGTGGTGCTCGCGCGCGAGGGGACCATGACCAGCCGCATGATCTTCAGGGAGGGCATAAAAAACACCTTCCTCTATGACACGCCCTACGGCTCGGCCACCATGGGACTGGATACGCACAGGATAAGCTCGACGCTCGGGGAGCGCGGCGGGGACATGGAGATCGACTATGTGGTGGATCTCGACCACGCCGTCGTTGGGTGCAACAAGTTCAAAATAAACGTAAGGGAACAGAAAGGCGGGGCAGAGGCAAATGCCTGATTTGATCGATGCGGCGAAAAAGAGCATAGAGACGCTGCTGGATGAGAGCTGCCGGCGCGCGGCCGAAAAGGGACAGCTGCCGGCGGGCGCGGAACTGAGCGGCACGGTGGAGGTGCCGAAGGACCCCACGAACGGGGACTTCGCCGCCAACCACGCCATGTCCGGCGCGCGGGCGCTGCGCATGGCGCCGCGCAAGATAGCCGACGCGCTGGTGGAGAACCTGGATCTCGCGGGCAGCTGGTTCGCCTCCGCGGAGGCGGCGGGGCCGGGATTTATCAACTTCCGCCTCTCCCCGGCCTGGTATGCGGACGTGCTCCGCGCCGTGCAGTCCGCCGGGGCTGACTACGGGCGCTCCGACGAATTCGCCGGGCAGAAGGTGATGGTGGAGTTCGTCTCCGCCAACCCCACGGGGCCCATGCACATGGGCAACGCCCGCGGCGGCGTGCTTGGCGATACGCTCGCCTCCGTGCTCGACCGCGCGGGCGCGCAGGTCTGGCGCGAGTTCTATGTGAACGACGCCGGCAACCAGATCGAGAAGTTCGCCAACAGCCTCGACGCGCGCTATAAGCAGCTCATCCTCGGCGAGGAGGCTGTGGAGTTCCCGGAGGACGGCTACCACGGGGACGATATCCGCGAGATCGCCCGCCGCTTCCGCGAGGAGCGGGGCGACGGCT
>DVOV01000224.1 GCA_018713375.1 Candidatus Scatomorpha stercorigallinarum
GTTCTGCGCTGGCGGCGGTGGCCGGCGTGCTGCTGTGTTCGGCATATCCCTCGCTGACGCCCACCACCGGTGCGATGCCCGGCATCAAGGCCTTCACGGCGGCGGTGTTCGGCGGCATCGGCTCCATCCCCGGGGCTTTCCTCGGCGGCATCCTGCTGGGCATCATCGAGTCGCTGGCCAAGGCCTATATCTCCACCCAGCTGGCCAATTCCATCGTGTTCGCCGTGCTCATCGTCACCCTGCTCGTGCGCCCGGCGGGCCTGCTCGGCAAATATGTGCCGGAGAAAGTGTGAGGTGCGCATGAGATCGACAGCAAAGTTCAAAAGCGGGCTGGACAGGCTCCGCGTAAAAAAGACCGCCCTCATCGACTACGGCACCTATGCCGGCGTCATCATCGCCTTCCTCATCGTAAACTCGCTGCTTGACCGCGACATGCTCAGCCGCTCCTTCAGCGGGCAGCTGGTCCCCATCTGCTGCTACATCGTGATGGCCGTCTCCCTCAACCTGACAGTCGGCATCCTCGGCGAGCTCAGCCTGGGCCACGCGGGCTTCATGAGCGTGGGCGCCTTCTCCGGCATCGTGGCGGCCATGAGCCTGCAGTCGGCCATCCCCTCGGATGCGCTGCGGCTGGCCATCGCCCTCGTGGTGGGCGCGGCCTTCGCCGCCGTGGCCGGGTTCATCGTCGGTCTGCCCGTGCTGCGCCTGCGCGGCGACTATCTGGCCATCGTCACGCTCGCCTTCGGCGAGATCATCAAGGAGCTCATCAACTGCCTGATCGTCGGCTATGACGAGAACGGCCTGCATATCGTGTTCAACGCCGCCGGCACGCGCAGCGTCAGCGACCTGGGCCTGACGGAAAACGGCGTCGCCATCATCAAGGGCGCGCAGGGCGCGACGGGTACGGACACCATCGCCACCTTCACCGCCGGCTTCATCCTCATCATGGTCACGCTCGTAGTGGTGCTGAACCTGATACGCAGCCGCTCCGGCCGGGCCATCATGGCGCTGCGCGACAACCGCATCGCCGCCGAGAGCGTGGGCATCAACGTCACCAAATACAAGCTGATGGCCTTTGTCACCTCAGCCGCCCTGGCGGGCGCGGCCGGCGCCCTCTACGGGCTGAACCTCTCGAACGTCGCCGCTGCGAAGTTCAATTTCAACACTTCGATACTCGTCCTCGTGTTCGTCGTGCTCGGCGGGCTGGGCAATATCTGGGGCTCCATCATCGCCGCCACCGTGCTCACAATACTGCCGGAGGCCCTGCGCGGCTTTGACGACTACCGCATGCTCATCTACGCCGTCGTGCTGATACTCGTGATGCTGGCCACCAACAACCCGCAGCTGCGCGCCCTTGTCGCCCGCCCCTTCGCCGCGCTGCGCGGCGCGCGTGAAAAGAAAGGAGGCGCAGTCCGTGGCTAAGGTCAAATCGAACATAGAGAGCCCGCTCGTGCCCATGCCCAGCGGCGCGTATATCCCCGAACGCGACCTGGACAAAATGCCCGTGCTGGAAGCGCGGCACCTGGGCATAGATTTCGGCGGGCTGACGGCGGTGGACGACTTTAACCTCGTCATCGGCCGCACGGAGATAGCCGGCCTCATCGGCCCCAACGGCGCGGGCAAGACCACGGTGTTCAACCTGCTCACCAAAGTATATCAGCCCACGCGCGGCATCATCATGGTGGACGGGCGCGACACCGCCGGCATGAGCACCGAGCAGGTGAACAAGCTGGGCGTGGCGCGGACGTTCCAGAACATCCGCCTCTTCTCCAACCTCACGGTGGAGGACAACGTCAAGCTGGGCCTGCACAACCAGATAAAATACGGCATGCTGGGCGGCTTACTGCGCCTGCCCTCCTACTGGAAGCAGGAGAGCATCGCCCACGAGCGGGCGATGGAGCTGCTGAGCATCTTCGACATGCAGGACATGGCTGATAAAAAGGCCGGCAGCCTGCCCTACGGCGCGCAGCGCCGGCTGGAGATCGTGCGCGCCCTGGGCACGAATCCCAACCTGCTGCTGCTCGACGAGCCCGCCGCCGGCATGAATCCCTCCGAAACGGCGGAGCTGATGGAGAATATCATCAAAATACGGGACACCTTCCAGATCGCCATCATGCTCATCGAGCACGACATGAATCTCGTCATGGGCATCTGCGAGGGCATCTGCGTGCTGAACTTCGGCAAAGTCATCGCCAAGGGCACGCCGGCGGACATCCAGTCCGACCCCGTG
This sequence comes from Candidatus Scatomorpha stercorigallinarum, assembly GCA_018713375.1. Next base: position 2,228 of record DVOV01000224.1, read on the forward strand.
GTCATCGAGGCCTATCTGGGCCGCAAAAAGGAGGCCTGAGCGTGGAGCAGATACTGAAAGTAGATAACATCAACGTCTATTACGGCGCCATCCACGCCATCAAGGGCGTCTCCTTCCACGTGGACCGGGGCGAGGTGGTGACGCTCATCGGCGCCAACGGCGCGGGCAAGTCCACCACGTTGCAGACCATATCCGGCCTGCTGCGCTCGCGCACCGGCTCGGTGGATTTCCTGGGCGAGAACATCAGCCGCCTGCCGCCGCACAAGATCGTGGAGCGCGGCCTGGCCCAGGTGCCGGAGGGCCGGCGCATCTTCCTGCAGATGACCGTACAGGAGAACCTGGAGATGGGCGCCTATACCCGCAGCGGCTCCGGCGTGGACGAGGACCTGGAAAAAGTGTTCGCGCAGTTCCCGCGCCTGAAGGAGCGCCGCCGCCAGGTGGCGGGCACGCTCTCCGGCGGCGAACAGCAGATGCTCGCCATCGGCCGCGCGCTGATGAGCAGCCCCAAGCTGCTGATGCTCGACGAGCCCTCCATGGGCCTCGCGCCCATCCTTGTGGAGCAGATATTCGATATAATCCGCCGCCTGCACGAGAACGGCACCACGATACTGCTCGTGGAGCAGAACGCGCAGATGGCCCTCTCCGTGGCCGACCGGGCCTACGTGATGGAGACCGGCTCCATCAGCCTCAGCGGCACGGGCAAAGAGCTCGCCGAGAGCGACCAGGTGAAAAAAGCCTACCTCGGCGGCTGAAAAACCACCGGCGTCAAAGCGCCAGGGACACTTATGACCCATCATATTCAGGAGAGCTAAACAGATGATAAAAGTGCTTTTTGTCTGTCACGGCAGGGCCTTAACACAACCCTGAAACCCTTGATATTAAAGGGTTTTCTCCCACACCGGGCATGAGATTTACGACACTTTTACGACACAAGTCAGGCTATGATAAAACGCCGCCCGGAATCCGGGCGGCGTTCGCACATTTATTTCAAGTTTTCCGCAAACCGCATCAGCATTGCGGCGGCTTGCGCTCTTGTAGCCGTGCCTTGTGGCTCAAGCGTTGCTGCGGTCGTGCCGGTGATTATGCCATGCTCGACGCACCAGCGCATCGCGTCAACTGCGTAGGCGCTTACGCTCGCGCCGTCGGCGTAACCGGCGAGGTTCGCCGCTGTCGCGGGCTCGCCCGCGTAGCGCCAGAGCATCGCCGCGAGCTGTTCGCGGGTTATCTCGGCGTTTGGTGCGAAGCTCGTGTCGCTCACACCCTCGACAATGCCCTCGCTGGATGCCCAGCGGACGGCCTCGGCGTACCACGCGCCGCCGTCAACGTCGGTGAAGGGCATGAGGTAATTCACAACCGGCTCGCCCTCCATGCGCCAGAGGATAGTGACAAGCATCGCGCGGGTCATGTTTGCGTTCGGCTCGAACGTCGTGGCGCTTGTGCCGTCCATCAGGCCGTTGGCGTAGACGTAGCTGACCGCGTCATAGTACCACGCGCCGGGGGCAACGTCGGTGAAGGGGAAGCCGCCGTTTGTGAAGTATACGCGGACGGTTACGTCGTGGTCGGGCATCTTAAACGTTGTGCCGTCGATGCGTTCTCCGTCCACGGTGATATACGCGAGCTCGTAACCATTGTCGGGCGTCGCAGTGACGGTTATCGTCGTGCCAGCAGAGGCGTTCGAGAGGTTCGTCTTGGCCTCGCCGCCCTCGCCGACTATAAGCTCTATGTCGTATGTGTCGGGGATGTTGACGGGCGGTACATACATA
>DVOV01000023.1 GCA_018713375.1 Candidatus Scatomorpha stercorigallinarum
AGCGCGGCGCCGGCATGGGCGGCGGGCACGACGAGCGCGAGCAGACGCTCAACCAGCTCCTTGTGGAGATGGACGGCTTCACCAACAACGAAGGCGTCATCGTGATGGCCGCCACCAACCGCGACGACATCCTCGACAACGCCCTCACGCGCCCCGGCCGCTTCGACCGCCGCGTCTACATCGGCCTGCCCGACATCCGCGGCCGCGAGGCCATACTGCGCGTCCACGCGCGCGGCAAGCCCCTGGCCGACGACGTCAACCTCAACTCCATCGCCCGCGGCACGCCCGGCTTCTCCGGCGCAGACCTGGAGAACCTGCTCAACGAGGCCGCGCTGATGGCCGTCACCAACGGCCGGCGCTTTATCACCTCCTACGAGATCGAGGAGGCCATCCGCAAGGTGCAGATGGGCCCGGAAAAGAAGAGCAAGGTGATGAGCGAGCGCGCGAGGAAACTCACCGCCTATCACGAGGGCGGCCACGCTGTCGTCAGCGAGTTCCTCGAGCACACGGACCCCGTGCACTATATCACGATAATCCCCCGCGGCCCCAGCGGCGGCGCGACGTATTTCCGCCCCAAGGAGGACCTGGAGAACTTCCATTCCTACTCCGAGCTCTTTGAGAACATCGTCGTCTCCCTGGGCGGGCGCGTCAGCGAGCGCCTCTTCCTGGACGACATCTCCACCGGCGCCTCCGGCGACATCCAGCAGGCCACGCACCTGGCCCGCGCCATGGTCACGCAGTTCGGCATGAGCGAGCGCCTGGGCCCCATCAGCTACGACAGCTCCGGGCACAGCATCTTCATCGGCCGCGACTTCGGCATGACCAAGAGCTACTCGGAGGAGACCGCCGCCATCATCGACGAGGAGGTCAAGCGCATCTTCGACGAGGCCAACGCGGCCTGCGAGCGCATCCTCACCGAGCACGCGGACACGCTGCGCGGCGTGGCGGAGTACCTGCTGAAGAACGAGAGCATGGACGGCGAGGAGTTCAGCTACTTCTGCCATCACGGCGCCCTGCCGCCGAAAAAAGCGGAGCCGAAGATGCGCGACGCCACCATCGAGCCTCCTGCCCGCCGCATCAGCTACACCTTCGACGAGCCCCAGACCCCGCCTTCCGGCGACACCGCCCCAGAGCCGCGGCCTGAAGGAGAAAAAGCAGAGGGGAAGAGTGAATGAGGAGCAGACGGCGGAAGGCTGCTTTATATGCTTTCCACATGGCGCCCTTATCCATTTCACAGGAAAGCCGCCCGGCATTAAACCGGGCGGCTTTTGGTCTTAATTCTGTCTGAGAGAGTCAGCTTGTGTGGCAGCCAGAGCGCTTGGAGCGCGCAATGGCCTCAATCTCAGAGCGTGCCGGGAGTGCGTCAATGGCGCCTTTTCTTTGGACGCATATGCTGCCGGCGATGTTTGCATAGTCCAGCGCCTTGAGCAGTAGGCTCTCGGTGAGGTCGTGCATCGAGGATACGCCCGCATTTATCAGGCAGGAGATAAACGAGCCCCAGAAGGCGTCGCCGGCGCCGGTGGCGTCGATGCACTTGACCGGCCGGCCGCTGACTTTGAAGCGTTTGCCGGCCCATATTAACTCTGCCCCTCTGCCGCCGCAGGTTTTTACCAGGACTTTATCTGCCGTGCCGCCTTGGAAAAGAGCGCCATCAATAAAATCCTGCTCCTCTTCGGAGTATTTCAGCATGTCAATGTATAGGAGCAAGTGCTTTACTGCTGAAATTGCCCGCTGCCGGTCGCCATTCCACATTTGGTCTCTGTAATTGACGTCAAAGCTCACAAGTTTACGGAGCCTTTTTGCTTCTGCTATAGCAAATACAGTGGCGTCCGCCGAGAGACTGCTGGAAAGGGAGCAGGACCCTGCATGGACAACGGATGAGTTTTCTATGCCGCAGCTGCGGATGTCATCTGCGGACAGGAACATGTCGGCGCCGGGCTTGCGGGCGAAAACAAAGCTCCTGTCGCCATTTTCGTCGAGAGTCACAAACGCCATGGTGGTAACAGCATCGCTGACTCGTTGAGGGGTAAGGAACGTGACGCCGTTGGCGCGCAGGGTGCTTTCAAGAAAATCGCCAAAAGTATCTGCGCCGACTCTGCCGCACACGCCTGCATCAAGCCCATTGCGAGCGGCGGCAACAGCTACATTTGCCGGCGCGCCCCCGGCTTTGCAAATGTATGTATGGGGAAGCTCGCCGGGTATAAAATCCACCAGGATCTCCCCAATGCAAATAATATCCATTCCGTTCACGCCTGCACGTCTATCAGGATCTTCATGGAGCTGGCACGATTGTTGTCAATGTATTCGTAGGCGTCCTTATACTCGGAAAACCGGAATATCTTGCTCATTAATGGCTCCAGCAAGACTTTCTTCTCACTCACGAGACGGATGGCGTCGCGATAGTCTTCAACGCGATACATCATGGTCGTGTTCAGGTCAAGCTCATGGTCGTTCAGTACGGCAAGGTCAACGGTGGCCATGCCAGAGAATACGGCCACAAGAATGATCGTGCTGCCTTTGCGCGCGTACTTTATGGCGTCGCCCATGCTGGCGTCAGTTCCCGCACAGTCGTATATTACATCTGCTTTATCAGGGCCAAAGCAATTGACAAGGGCCTCGCCAAATCCCTCTTTGCTTGTGTCGACCACATAGTCGGCCCCGCATTTTTCAGCCAGTTCTGCCCTGACGCCGCCATGGCTGGTGACGAGGACTTTTGCCGCTCCCAGGCCTTTTGCCGTTTGGAAAACAAGGTTGCCAATGGGCCCGGCGCCGATCACCGCAACATTTTTGCCTCTTATGTCGCCAAATTGGCGGATGGCATGCACGGCGACGGCCAGGGGCTCTATCATTGCCCCCTGGTCGAACGACATGCTGTCGGGAAGGGGAAGTACCAGTTTCGCAGGGGCCGCAAAGTAATGCGAAGCCATACCTGTCGTCTGAAAGCCCATGACCTTCAAGTTTTCGCATAAGTTGTATTTGCCGTGCCGGCAGGGATAGCACTCGCCGCAAGTTACCTGAGGCTGAACGGTGACTTTTTGACCAACATGGAAACCGGAAACATTTTTGCCGAGTTTGACGATCTCGCCGGAAACTTCATGGCCCTGGGTGACAGGCTAGCTGGTAAAAGGATGC
>DVOV01000225.1 GCA_018713375.1 Candidatus Scatomorpha stercorigallinarum
CACCACCGCGAGCCCCAGAGCCATCGGCACGCCGCTCCAGAGGAAGCTCTCCATGTCCGTCTTGGTCAGGCTGCCCATCAGCCAGAAGGTGATCTGCTGCAAAACGTCGTTCGGGTCGGCGACGTATTTTATCATCGTCACGCCCGCGTTGCACAGCGCCATCACCATCGAGCCCGTGAGCACCAGGCTGAGCGTCTGCGAATGGGGGCTCTTGCGGCTGATGATATACGAGAGCGCCACGGCGCAGACGCCGCCGGTGAAGGCCGCCAGCTGCACCACCCAGTTGGCCTGCCCGCAGAGGATGGCTATGGCCGCGCCCAGGCTGGCCCCGGAGGAGACGCCGAGGATGTCCGGCGAGACCAGCGGGTTGCGGAACATGCTCTGATAGGCCGCCCCCGCCGCGGAGAGCGAAGCGCCGATGAAAACGGCCGAGAGGATGCGCGGCAGGCGGATGTTCCAGAATATCGTCACCGCGTTGGGGTCCATGCTGGACTCCACGCCGAAACGCGACAAAAACGCCCGCGCCACGTCCCCCGGAGAGAGGGGGTAGTACCCGATCCAGAACGAGAGCAGCGTGGCGCCGATGAGCACGGCCAGCATGGCCAGCAGCACCAGGGCGTAGCGCCGCCGCGCCGCCGCGGCCTCGCGCCGGTGTATCGTCTCCATCCTGCGCACCTCCAAACTTTGGCTTGACTTGAGTGAAGTGATGTGCTATAGTGCGAATTGCAACGAAAAGCGATTCGCTTTTGCCTGCATGTTGAAATTATGCCACATTATCCACTCAAAGTCAATGACCCGGCGCGAGGGGCCGGGCGTTTGATAAACAAAAATGGACAAGGAGGCAAAAGGATGAAACACAGCAAGAAGCTGCTGGCGCTGCTGCTCACGGCGGCGCTCGCGCTGGGCATGCTGGCCGGCTGCGGAGAAGAGCCGGCGGCCGAGAGCGCAGCCCCGCCGAGCGAGGAGCCGGCGGCCGCGGAGAGCGAGGCCCCGCCGAGCGGGGAGCCCGCTGAGGAGGGCACCCGGGTGCTGACGGACATGGCCGGGCGCGAGGTGGAGCTGCCGGCGGTGATCGACAAGGCGTTTTCCACGGACCCGACGGCGGCGATCTTCCTCTATACGCTGGTGCCGGACAGGATGCTGGGCTGGAACTACGAGCTGAACGACCTTGAGAAGAGCGTCATCCTCGACGAGTATGAGACGCTGCCGAACTTCGGCATGGGCGACGCCATCAACTATGAGGCCGTGCTGGCCGCGGGGCCGGACATCGCCTTCATGGTCGGCACGATAAACGACGCCATCGTCAGCGACGCGGACGCCATGCAGGAGAGCCTGGGCATCCCTGTAGTGGTCGTGGACAGCGAGCTGAGCCACACGCCGGAGGCTTACCGCTTCATGGGCGAGCTGTTCGGCGTTGAGGAGACGGCGGAGCAGCTGGCGGCCTATGCGGAGGCCACGCTGGACGACATTGCCAACATGGACATCCCCGAGGAGGAAAAGGTGCGCATGTACTACGGCAATGGCGAGGACTCGCTGGAGACCGCGCCCGCCGGCTCCTCCCATGGCGCCATCATCGAGCTGGTGAACGCCGTCAACGTGGCAGATCTGGAGCTGGGCGACGGCGGCCGCGTGCAGATATCCGCCGAGCAGCTTCTGGCCTGGGACCCTGACGTGATCGTGGTCAACGGCGAGCCGAAATCCGACATCCCCGGCGCCAGCGCCGCGGAGGCCATCATGAACGACCCGACCTACGCCAACCTCACCGCGGTGCAGGAGGGCAGGGTCTACGGCACGCCCAACGCGCCCTTCAGCTGGGTGGATCGCCCGCCCGGGCCCAACCGCATCGTCGGCCTGCGCTGGCTCTCCGCGCTCATCTACCCCGACTACATCCAGGTGGACGTGGACGACGCCGTGCGCGAGTTCTTCTCCCTGTTCTATCACGTGGAGCTCAGCGACGCCCAGCTCGAGGCCATCTACAACGGCCAGCCGATGCCCTCAACCTGACCACACTGCGTGTGGAGGCAGTTGCCTGCGGCCCGCGCCCCTCTAAGTCGGTAATATAATCGACTTACTTAACCAAATCAACCCACGATTTTCCTGAGGGGTTTCTTTTTGCCTTGTCAAAAAGAAACCCCTCAGACTCCAAAGGCGGCCAACGGCCGCTGGTATTTGCGCTGCGCGCCCCACTGTTGGCAGCCTTTCGGTAGACCGGGCACAGCCCATTGCCTCCAGGCGCAGCCTGGCTTTGGGCAAGACCAAAGAAATGGGGTGGCACTGGCCCCCTCGTGGGGGCCTTCAGTCAGCGAGGCGCGCAGCGCCTCTGCATCCAAACGCAGTTTGGAAAAGCCGGGGAGCTTTCGCTCCCCGGCTTCCTGTTTGATTCAAGCGGGATAAGGCTCAGGCAGCCTCGTCCTCAGCGGGGGTCTCGTCCTCAGCAGGGGTCTCGTCCTCAGCAGGGGTCTCGTCCTCAGCGGGGGCCTCGTCCTCAGCGGGGGCCTCGTCCTCGGCAGGGGTCTCGTCCTCGGCCGGAGCCTCATCTTCCTCGGCGGCTACCGGGGGGACGATCTCCATGGCGGCCAGGCGCACCAGGACGGTGGCGCCCATGGCGCGGTTGGCAAAGCCGGTGGGGGCGAAGGACGTGCTGGACACGCCGCTCATGAGGCCGCTCTCCACGCAGTACGCCACAGCGTCGCTGGCCCAGGAGGCGATGCTCTCAGCATCGTCGAAGGCGAGCTCGGCCTCGGCGGCGGCGGAGCCGCAGTAGCGGTAGAGGATGGCGGCCAGCTCCTGACGGGTCAGGGTGCCGTTCGGGTCGAAGGTGGTGGCGTTGCGGCCGGTGACGACGCCGGTCTCGCTGGCCCACAGAACGGCGTTGGCGTAGTAGGAGCCGTCCTTGCAGTCGGTGAAGGTCTCGGACACGTTGCCCTCGACGGCGGGCTCGCCGGCCAGGCGGTAGAGCATGGTGACGATCATCGCGCGGGTCATGTTGGTGTTGGGCGCGAAGGTGGTGGCGGAAACGCCGGTCATCAGGCCGTCGTTATAGGCGGTCATGACGGCGTCGTAGTACCAGGAGGTGGAAGCCACGTCGGTGAACACGGGCTTCAGGATGGTGATGCGGCCCTGGGTCTCGCCGTACTGCTCGGCGGTGACAACGCCGTCAAGGACCTCGGTGATGTAGTCCATCACGACGACGTCCATGGCGATGCCGGAATCGACAACGTCCTCAGCGGCGGTGAAGGCGTAGTAGGTGTCGCCGCCGGCAGCGGTGAAGTTGTTGGAGACGACGCAGTAGGTGGCCTCGGGGTCAAACTCCTCGCCGTTGATGCTGTCGATGGTCACGCGCTGGATGCTGGCGGGGCCATAGTAGGTGGAGCTGGGGTAGAGGTCGCCCTGGTCGTAGGCCTTGTTGGTATCGACGGTGAACTCGATGCCGGCGACCTGCGGGAAAGCGCCAACAGCGGTGGGCGTGCAGTAGGTGCCGGCCTCGAGGGCCTCGAGCAGCTGCTCGCCGGTGACGTAGATGTAAGCGACGGTGTTGCCGAAGGGCAGGACGGTGTTGACGTCCTTCTTGGTGATGTCGCCCTTGGCGATGGAGGCGCGGATGCCGCCGCCGTTGGTGACGGCCACGACGTGGGCCTCATCGACGTCCAGGTCGGCCTCAGTGGTGGCGTACCAGAGGATGGCGTCGGTGATCAGGTCGCCGAGGTTGGTCTCCTCGGTGCGGTTGCCGGGGTCGCGCTCGCCGTTCAGGTCCACCTCGGTGGTGGCGAACACGGCGCCGTACTCGGCCTCGATCTCAGCCTTGATCTCGGCGGCGCGCGCGGCGACAGCGGCGTCGGAGCCCTCGTAGGTGGCGAGGTCAACAGAGGAGACGGTGATGGCGCCGTCCTCGATGGTGACAATGCCAGCGGTGGCGGCGGCGGTGCCGGTGGAGGTCACCAGAGTGTCGCCCACCTTGCCGGTGCCGCCGGTCGCGGCCTTCACGTCGTCAAGGGTGCTGTGGCTGTGGCCGTCGATGAACACGTCGATGCCGGTGACCTCGGCGAGCAGGTCGACGGAGCGGTTGGGGGCGCTCTCATTGTCGATGCCCAGGTGGCCCAGGCAGACGATGTAGTCGCAGCCGGCGGCCTCAAGAGCGGCGACCTGCTCCTGGGCGCAGCCGATGAGCGCGCTCTCAGAGAGGAAGGTCACGCCCTTGATCATGGCGGGGTTGGCCTTGGTGGCGGTCTCCGGGGTGGCGAGGCCAAAGACGCCGATGGTCTTGCCGCCCAGCTCATAGGTGGCGCTGGCGGCGAACTCGGCGCGGCCGTTGTAGAGCACGTTGGCGGCCAGGACGTCGAACTCGGCAGTCTCCATCACGGAGACGAGGTTCGCGTAGCCGTAGTCGAACTCGTGGTTGCCCAGGGTGGCGACGTCATAGCCGGCGAGGTTCATGAGCTCGACGGCGGTGGCGCCCTTGCTGGAGCTGACCTCGACGGTGCCCTGGCTGAAGTCACCGGCGTCCATCAGCAGGACGGCGGCGCCCTCGGCCTCGTACTCGGCCTTCAGGGCGGCTATCTTGGCATAGCCGTCGATGGCGCCGTGGATGTCATTGGTGTGGATGATGACGATCTTGCTGGCGGTCTCGGCGGGGGCCTCCTCGGCCGGGGTCTCTTCCTCGGCGGGAGTTTCTTCCTCAGCCTCTTCGCCTTCAGCCGGGGCCTCCTCGCCCTCGGCCGGAGCCTCGGTGGTCGTGTCGCCGGTCTCTTCGGTGGACTCGGCCGTGTCCGCCGTCTCGGCGTCGGACGCATAGGCCGTGCAGCCCAGGGCGAAGACCATAGCCAGCACGAGCAGCAGGCTCAGCAGCTTTTTGCTTGTCTTCATGTTTATCCTCCTTCGTGTTCTCCCCTTTGCAGGGATACCTGACAAGCGCCATTGTACTATAAGTCTTCATAAAAATAAACACCCTATCGAGAAAAAAACATGTAAAAAATGAAAAAAAGCGCTGTCTGCCAAAAACTGGCAGACAGCGCGGCTCATTTCAGCAGCAGCGGCTGTAATTGCCGGCCCTCCAGCGCGGCGTCCACGGTGTCCTCGATGAGCGAGAAATCGGACGCCATGGAGCGCGGTTTTTTCAGCGGGTCGTCCTGGCCGAAGGGCACAAAGTAGTAGTTTTTGCGGTTCAGCAGCGCGGCGATGGCCGGCGCGGAGCCGGAGAGCGCGTCGTTGGTGGAAAAGGCGACCACCACCGGCCGGCCGTTGCGCAGGTGCGCCTTCGCGGCCATGGTGACGGCGCTGTCCGTGATGCCCGCGGCCAGCTTTGCCATGGTGTTGCCCGTGCAGGGGGCGATCACCAGCACGTCGAAGAGCTTGCCGGGGCCCACGCGCTCGGCCTGCGCTATGGTGCGTATGACCTCGCGGCCCGTGATCTCCTCCAGCCGGCGGATGTGGTCCTGCGCGCGGCCGAAGCGGCTGTCCGTGGTCGCGGCGGTCTCGCTCATGAGCGCGGTGAGCTCGCATTCGCCGCTCAGCCGCTCGGCGGCGGCGAGGGCCTTTTCGTAAGTGCAGTAGGAGCCGCAGAGCGCGAGCCCTATCTTCAGTCCTTCCTTCACTGCCTCACTTCCTCAAGGATGTTGTACACCGCCTCGCGGATGGCGGCGGCCGCCGTCTCCGGCGACCACTTGCCCGGCAGCCCGGGGGCGTGCAGGGCGCGGATGCCGAAGGCGCGGGCGGCCTCGAAGTCCGTCCCGCCGGGGCGGGAGGCGAGGTCGAGCACCAGCGCGCCCTCCGGCAGCTCCGCCAGGCGCGCGGCGGTGAGCGTGAGGGCGGGCACGGTGTTGACGACGATGCCGAATGCGCCCAGGCGGCCGCAGAGCGCGCGGGTGTCCAGCGCCTCGAGCCCCTCCGCGCGCGTCCAGGCCATGTCGCCCGGCGTGCGGGAGCTGACGCAGACCCCGGCGCCCAGCGCCCTCAGCCGCGGGGCGAGCGCGCGGGCGATGCGCCCGCGGCCGCATATCAGTATCCGCTGGCCCCAGAGGGTGCTGTCCGTCTCGCGCAGCAGCAGCGCGATGGCGCCCTCGGCGGTGGCCACGGAGTTGGCGGCCTCGAATTCGCCGCGCCGGCCGTAGTCGAAGAGCCGCACGCCGGCCCCGTCGGCCATCGCGCGCAGCTCCTCGGTGGCCATCCCGGCGCAGAACACCTGGCCCTCGTGCGCGGCGCTGAGCAGTTCGCCGGCGCAGTGCGGCTCGGCGGAGAGCGGGGCGTTCAGCAGCCCGCGCGGCGAGAGCGCGGGCATCGGCAGCACGACGCAGTCCGCGCCCGCCACGGCCTCCGCCGCCGCGGCGCAGCTCCGCGCCCCCTCCGCGGCCGGCGCGCCCTCCAGCGCGAACAGCCGCACCCGGTGCTCGTCGCGCAGCAGCTGCGCGGACAGCCTCACAAGCCTCTCGTCCCCTCCGCAAACGGCAAAGATCATGTGCACACGCCCCTTTCGCTCCATACTATGCAGCGATGGGCGGGGCGTGACGGGGCGCCATTTTGTGATATTTGCGACTTGCGGCGCGGCCGGGCAGGCATTATAATATTGATTCGTATCGATTTGGATATTGCGCGGCAAAGGAGAGAGCAAAACATGGAGGCAATAGTCGCTGTATACTCGGACTGGGGCATCGGCGCGGACGGCACGCAGCCCATCGTGCTCGCGGAGGACCGGCGGCGCTTCGCGGCGCTCACGCGCGGCGCGGCCATCATCTGCGGCCGCCGCACGATGGAGGATTTCCCCCAGGGCGCGCCTCTGGAGGGCCGTGTGAACATACTCATCAGCCACAACGGCGACACGCCGGGGGCCACGGTGGTCCGCAGCACGGCGGAGGCGCTGGCCGAGGCGGGGCGCTACGAGCGCTGCTTCGCCGTGGGCGGCGCGAGCGTATATATGGCGCTGTTCCCCCACTTTACCCGCATATACGTCACAAAAATAGACGCCGAGCCCCACTCGGACGCCTTTTTCCCCAACCTGGACTCCCTGCCGGAGTGGAAATGCACATCGGAGGAGCCTTACGAGGAGGACGGCGTGAGCTGCCGCTTCTGCGTCTACGAACGCGAGCAGGGGTGAGCACCGTCGCAAGCGGCGGCGGGCGGAGCAGGGGCGGGCCCCTGCGAGACCCACGTGCCACCCCATTTCTTTGGTCTTGCCCAAAGAAACGGGTGTGGCGCCCCAAAGAAAAGCGCTCTGGTTTGCACCAGAGCGCTTTTGCGTATTATTACAGGTT
>DVOV01000226.1 GCA_018713375.1 Candidatus Scatomorpha stercorigallinarum
GTGGCACATTACGCTGCCCTTAACCACCACGTAGTGCCGAGAGCGAAGCGAAGCAACGCACGGTCGGCGATGAGTAAAGCCATCCGATGACGGGATGACCACCTTCGACACGCGGGAAGCCGTAAAAGACAGCCCCCGCCTACGACACGCACCAAAGCGTTTTTCTTTGGGGCGCCACTCCCGTTTCTTTGGGCAAGACCAAAGAAATGGGGTGGCACGCGGGTCGCAGGGACGTCCGTCCCTGCATCCCCCTCTCTGCGGGCGGGCCGCAGGCAAATGCCTCCACACGCAGTGTGGTCAGAAGAGGGTCATCTGGCTCTCTTCCGGCATATCGCCGAGGGCGCCGAGTTCTTTCAGCTGCTCCACGTGCGCCTGGCTGACTTTGGGGCAGGAGATGGAGAGCTCCTCCACGGAGACGAACCGGCGCCCGCCCTCGCGGCAGGCCACCAGGTCCGCGGCGGCGGCGGCGCCAAGGCCGGATACGGCCACGAAGGGCGGCCGCAGCTGCTTGTCGCCGACGCGCAAGAAATACACCGCGTCACATTTGTAGAGATCCATCGGCGCGAAGGAAAAGCCGCGGCAATAGAACTCGTAGACGGCCTCCAGCGTGGTCAGGAGTTCCTCCTCCTTCTGCGTGGCCTCCGCCTTGCTGCGTATCTCGTTGATCTTGCGCCGCACGAAGTCGCGGCCCTTCACCATCAGCGCGGCGTCGAAGGCGTCCTTCTGGCTGCGGCGGTAGAAATAGGCGCTGTAGAACTCCAGCGGGTAGTGGACCTTGAAATAGGCGATGCGGAAGCCCATCATCACGTAGGCCACAGCGTGGGCCTTGGGGAAGAGGTATTTTATCTTGCGGCAGGAGCCGATGTACCACTCGGGCACGCCGTGGTCGAGCATCTCCCGCTCCGCGCCCTCGGGCAGGCCGCGGCCCTTGCGCACGGATTCCATGATCTTGAAGCTGCGCTTGGGGTCCATGCCGCAGGAGATGAGATAGAGCATGATGTCGTCGCGGCAGCCGATGGTGTCCTTGACGGTGGCGGTGCCGGAGAGGATGAGGTCCTTGGCGTTGCCCAGCCACACGTCCGTGCCGTGGGAATAGCCGGAAAGGCGCACCAGCGTGTCGAACTGCTCGGGCTGGGTGTCCACCAGCATCTGGCGCGTGAAGCCGGTGCCGAACTCGGGGATGCCGATGGTGCCCGTCTTGCCGATGATGGGGTCGTCGTCCGTCAGGCCCAGCGGCTCCGGCGTTTTGAAGATGCGCCGCGTCTCCGGGTCGTCCAGGGGCACGGAGCGCACGTCCACGCCCGTCATGTCCTGGAGCATCTTCAGCATCGTCGGGTCATCGTGGCCCAGCTCGTCCAGCTTCAGGAGGTTGGCCTCCATGCTGTGATATTCAAAATGCGTGGTGATGATACCGCTGCCGGGGTCGTCCGCCGGATGCTGCACGGGGCAGAAGTCCTCCACCTCCATGTCCTGGGGGATGACCACCAGCCCGCCGGGGTGCTGGCCCGTCGTGCGCTTGACGCCCACGAGGCCCATGGCGAGGCGGCTCTCCTCGGCCTTTGAGACCTTCATGCCGCGCTCTTCGAGGTATTTCAGCACATAGCCGTAGGCGGTTTTCTCGGCCAGGGTGCCGATCGTGCCGGCCCTGAACACGTGGTCGCTGCCGAAGAGCTCTTCGGTGTATTTGTGCGCCTTGGCCTGGTATTCGCCGGAGAAGTTGAGGTCGATATCGGGCACCTTGTCGCCGCCGAAGCCGAGGAAGGTCTCAAAGGGGATGTCGAAGCCCTCCTTGCGCATCCTGGCGCCGCACACGGGGCAGTCGGCGTCCGGCATGTCGGCGCCGCAGCCGTAGCCCTTGCCGGACTCGAAGTCCGTGTGGTGGCAATGGGGGCAGACGTAGTGCGGCGGCAGGCTGTTCACCTCCGTGATGCCGGAGAGATAGGCGACGATGCTCGAGCCCACGCTGCCGCGGCTTCCCACCAGGTAGCCGTGCGCGTTGGAGTCCGCCACCAGCTTCTGCGCGGACATGTAAATGACGTCGTAGTGGCGCGAGAGGATGTCGTGCAGCTCCGTCTCCACGCGCTCGGTGACGATCTGCGGCGGGTCGTCGCCGTAGATCTCGCACATCTTGCCGTAGACAAGGTCCTTCAGCTGCCCGTCGGAGTTTTCGATCTTCGGCGGGAAGAGCCCGTCCGGCAGCAGCTGTATGTCCTCGCACATGCCGGCGATGGCGTTGGGGTTCTTCACCACGGCCTCGTAGCACTCGCGCCTGCCGAGGTAGGCGAACTCCTCCAGCATCTCGTCCGTGGTGCGGAAATAGAGCGGGTTCTCGCGGTCGGCGTCGGAGAATTTCTTGGCCGCCAGCAGTATGCGGCGGTATATCTCGTCCTTCGCGTCCAGGAAGTGCACGTCGCCGGTGGCGACGAAGGGCTTTTCCAGCTCGTGCGCAAGGCGCACGATGCGCCGGTTGAGCGCGCGCAGCCCCTCCTCGTCGCGCACCGTCCCGTTTTCCACCAGGAAACGGTTGTTGGCGAGGGGCATTATCTCAAAGTAGTCGTAGAAGGCGGCGATGCGCCGCAGCTCCTGCGGCTGCGCGCCGCGCAGCACGGCGTCGAACACCTCGCCCGCCTCGCAGGCGGAGCCGACGAGCAGCCCCTCGCGGTGCTTTTCCAGCAGGCTGCGGGGGATGATGGGGTTGCGCTGGTAGTGTTTGAGGTAGCTGGCGGAGATGAGCTTGTAGAGGTTCTTCAACCCCACCTTGTTGCGCACGAGCAGCGTGATGTGCCGCACGCGGCGGTGCTCGCCCCCGCGCAGGCGGCTGAGCGCGCCGTCGATATCGCAGACGCGCTGCACGCCCTGCTCCCTGAGCATGGGGATGAAGCGGCCCATCATGCGCGCCACCACCTCCGCGTCGTCATACGCGCGGTGGTGGTTGAACTCGGGCAGGCCCAGGTGCTTGGAGACGATGTCCAGCTTGTGCCGCCGCAATTCCGGCAGCAGCCGGCGGGAGATGGCCAGCGTGTCCAGCACCACGGGCTCGAAACGTATGCCGTGCCGGCCGCAGGCCGCGGACATGAAGCCGGTGTCGAAGGCGGCGTTGTGGGCGACGATGGGCCGCCCGCCCACGAAGCCGAGGAAGGCGCGCATGGCCTCCGCCTCGCCCGGCGCGCCGGCCACGTCGCTGTCGCGGATGCCGGTGAGTTCCGTGATGTTGGGCGGTATGGGCATGCCGGGATCGACGAATGTGCTGAATTTCTCGCCTATCTGGCCGTTTTTGAAGATGACGGCGCCGATCTCCGTCAGGCGGTCCGTCTCGGCGGAGAGGCCGGTGGTCTCCACGTCGAAGGCCACGAACTCCGTGTCCAGCCCCTCGGCGCACGCCCCGCGGACGGCGGGGCTCTCCTCCACGTCGTTTATGTAGTAGCCCTCAAGGCCGTAGAGGATCTTCACGCCGTATTTCTTGCCGGCCTTGCTCATCTCGGGGAAGGCCTGCGCCGTGCCGTGGTCGGTGACGGCCACGGCCTTCATCCCCCAGGCGGCCGCGCGCTCGACGATCTTCGCCGGGTCGCAGAGGGCGTCCAGCGTCGAATAGCGGGTGTGGAAGTGCAGTTCCACGCGCTTTTCCTCCGCCGTGTCCGGCCGCGGGGTGAATTTGCCCAGCTGGACGCTCAGCGGCTCTATCACCATGTCGTTGTCAAACTTGTTGAAGGTGACGCGCCCGCGCACCTTCAGGTACTGCCCGGCCTTGATGCCCTTGAGGGCGGAGAGGGCGGCGGCGTCCGCCGTGGCGTCAAAAAATTTGGAGACGCGCACGCTGCCCGTGTAGTCCGTCATGTCAAAGCAGATGACGGTGGCGCCGCGCTTTTGTATCTCGCGGTTGTTGACGGCGAACACCTCGCCGCGCACGGTGACGGTGCCGCTCTCCAGCGTCAGCTCGCCCATGTCCGTGCACTTGGGCTCCTTCAGCGCGCGGCCGAAGAGCAGCTTCTCGCCGCCGGCGGGAGCCGCCGCGCCCTTCGCCGCCTCCTGCGGGAAGCGCGGGGTGATGTTGACGGCGGAGAGGCCGTACTGCTCACGCAAACTGGCGGCCAGATGGCTCAGCTCCGCCGGCGCTGGGCGCGCGGGGAAGCGCGCTTCGATGTCCATCGTGCTGCCGGCGGTGTTCACCAGCACCTGCAGCGCCAGCGCCTTGTCCAGCCCGCCGCAGCTCGCGCGCAGCACCTCGCAGCCGGGGAACATCTCCAGAAAAGGCACCCCGCTCATTGGCGCGCCTCGCTCTCTATCAGCTCGAGCAGCGCGTCGCAGAGCCGCTCCTCGCTCACCCTGCCTATTATCTCGCCCTTTTTGAAGAGCAGCCCGCAGCCGCGTCCGCCCGCGACGCCGTAGTCGGCCTCGCGCGCCTCGCCGGGGCCGTTCACCACACAGCCCATGACGGCCACGGTAATGTCCCGCTCAACGCCGGCCAGCCGCCGCTCCACCTCGTGCGCAAGGGCGATGAGGTCGATCTCCGTCCTGCCGCAGGTGGGGCAGGAGACGAGCCGGACGCCCCCGCGCCTGAGCCCCGCAGCCTTGAGTATGGCGATGCCCGCTTTGACCTCCTCCACGGGGTCCGCCGTGAGGGAGACGCGGATGGTGTCGCCGATGCCCTCCATCAGCAGCGCGCCGATGCCGACGGCGGAGCGGATGACGCCCTCATAGGCCGTACCCGTCTCCGTCACGCCCAGGTGCAGCGGATAGGGCAGCTCCTCCGCCGCCAGGCGGTAGGCTGCCACGGTCAGCGCGGGGCTGGACGCCTTCAGCGAAAGGCAGATGTCGTCAAAGCCGCAGTCGTTGAGCAGTCGGATGTGCCCTTTTGCCGACTCCAGCATGGCCTCCGGCGTGGGGTGGCCGTATTTTTCCAGCAGCGGCTTTTCCAGGCTGCCGCCGTTGACGCCGATGCGTATCGGTATCCCCCGCCGGGCGCAGGCCCTGGCCACGGCGGCCACGCGCTCCGGCGAGCCGATGTTGCCGGGGTTGATGCGTATCTTGTCTATGCCGCGCGCCGCCGCTTCCAGCGCCAAGCGGTAGTCGAAGTGGATATCCGCCACCAGCGGCACGCCCACGCGCTCTTTGATGGCGGAGATGGCCTCCGCCGCGGCCATGTCCGGCACGGCCAGGCGCACGATGTCACAGCCGGCGGCGGCCAGGGCGTTTATCTGCGCGCAGGTGGCCTCCACGTCCGAGGTGCGGGTGTTGCACATCGACTGCACCGAAACATCGGCGCCGCCCCCGACGGCGGCGCCTCCTACCATGATGCGTTTTGTGTTCTCTCTCTTCATGACGTCACGATCCTCGCAATGTCGTTATACATAACCACGGCCATCAGCGCGAGCATCAGCACGAGCCCGGCGGCGTGGACGTAACCCTCGTATCTGGCCGGTATACGCCGGCGGGCGACCAGCATGGCGGCGCCGTTGAGCAGCAGGAAGAGCACCCTGCCGCCGTCCAGTCCGGGGATGGGCAGCATGTTCATCACCGCCAGGTTGACGGCGATGAAGGCCGCCAGATAGGCGATCTCCGTCATCGCCGCGCCGAAGCCCTGCTCGGCGGCCGTCTCCGTGCCCACGTCGTTTATCATATCGACGATGCCCACCACGCCGGTGAGCTGGTCGAGGCCCACGGCCCCGGCCACCAGGTCGGAGAGCGAGAGCCACACGATGCGCACGCAGTCCATCGTCGAGTACCAGGTGTTCCTGAGCACGCTGCCGAAGGTGGCCGGCTCCACGGCGAACACCAGCCCGTAGCTCATGCCGCCCTCATACTCGACGGGCACGAGCTCGAAGTCCTTGAGCTCGACTTTTTCCCCGTCCCTTATCACGACGATGTCGTAAACGCCGTCCCCCCGGGAGAGGAAGGTGGAGACGTTGCCCATGAACCAGGTGCGGTGGCCGTCCACGGAGTAGATCTCGTCGCCCGCCATCAGCGCCTGCCCGCCCTCATAGGGGCAGCCCTCGGCAAAGGAGTCGATGACCGGCGAATAAAAGCCCGCCGCCTGCACGTACACCACCAGCACCAGCAAAAACCCCAGTATGAAGTTCATGAAGCTGCCCGCGCAGAGGACGATCAGGCGCTTCCAGCCCGGCTGGCGGGTGAAAGCCCGGGGGTCGTCCGTCTCCTCGTCCTCGCCCTCCATGGCGCAGTAGCCGCCGATTGGCAGGCAGCGCAGGGCATAGAACGTCTCGCCCCGCTGCCGCTTGAGGATGGCGGGGCCCATGCCGATGGAGAATTCGTTGACCTTTATGCCGAGCAGCTTGGCGGCCGAAAAGTGGCCGAACTCGTGCACGGCGATGAGCAGCCCGAAGGCTATGATCGCGATGATGATATACATTCAGTCTATGCGCTCCCTGACAAATCTGCGCCCGGCCTCGTCCGCTGCCAGCAGCTCGCCGAGCGTGGGTCCGGCCGTGAACGGCAGGGCCTCCACGGCCTCCGCCACACGGTCGTATATCTCATTATACCCGATCCTGTGCCCCAAAAATGCCGCCACGGCGGCTTCATTGGCCGCGGACATCACGGCCGGCGCGGTGCCGCCGCGCCGGGCGCAGTCCAGTGCCAGGGCCAGGCAGGGCGTGTTTTCAAAGTCCGGCTCCTCGAACGTCAGCCTTCCCAGCGCCGCCAGGCTGATGGGCTGCGCCTGCGAGGGCAGGCGCTCCGGCCAGGTGACGGCGTACTGTATGGGCACGCGCATGTCCGCCGGCCCCAGCTGGGCGAGGATGCTCCCGTCCCGGAACTCCACGGCGGAGTGCACGATGCTCTCCGGGTGGACGACGATCTCTATCTGCTCCGGGGGGACGGAAAAGAGGTGCATGGCCTCGATCAGTTCGAGGCCCTTGTTCATCATGGTGGCCGAATCGACGCTGATCTTGGCGCCCATCGACCAGTTGGGGTGCCTGACGGCCATCTCCGGCGTGACGGCGGCGGTCTGCGCGCGCGTCCAGCCGCGGAAGGGCCCGCCGGAGCCCGTGAGGATGATCTTACTCAGGTCACCCGGCCGGCGGGATAGGCACTCGTGGATGGCGGAGTGCTCGCTGTCCACGGGTATCAGCAGCGCGCCCTTTTCGCGCACGCGCGGCATCACCACGCTGCCGCCGCAGACCAGCGTCTCCTTGTTGGCAAGGGCGATCTCCTTGCCGGCGTCGATGGCCGCCAGCGTGGGGGCGAGGCCCACGGAGCCGGATACGGCCACCATCACGCGCTGCGCGCCCTCGTGGCAGGCGGCGAGGACGAGCCCCTCCTCACCCGGCGGGCCCGCTTCGATGCCGGTGCCCTCGAGCAGCGAGCGCAGCCGCTCCGCCGCCGCCCTCTCATAGACGGCGGCGTACCGCGCGCCGCATTCGACGGCCTGCTCGGCCAGTTTTTCGGCGCTGCTGTGCGCCGTCAGGGCGACGACGCGCACGCCAAGGAAGCGGCAGACGTCGAAAGTCTGCCGCCCGATGCTCCCGGTGGAGCCCAATATGGCCATGGTCGGCGCCATATGCCTCACCTCAGTTGAAAATGAACGTGAACATCAGCCAGTAGGCCGGCGCCACGAAGAGCACGCTGTCAAAGCGGTCGAGCACGCCCCCGTGCTCCAGGAAGAGGCGGCCGTAGTCCTTGATGCCGAACTCGCGCTTGATGACGGAGAAGCTGAGGTCCCCCAGCTGCCCCAGCAGGCTGCCCGCCAGGCCCAGCAGCACCGCGGTGAGCACGCCGATGTCCAGATGCACGGCCGCGCGGGCCGCGTAGTGGAAGATGAGCATGCCGGCAACAGAGCCGATGAAGCCGCCCACGCTGCCCTCCACGGTCTTGTGCGGGCTGACGGCGGGGGCCAGCTTGTGCTTGCCGAACGCGCGCCCGGCGAAAAACGCGCCCGTGTCGCTCATGAAGGCCCCTATGAAGGGCGTGAGCGCGAGCGCCGGCGAAACGGCGCGCAGCCTCGCCAGGCAGGCGAAGGCCGCCGGCAGCAGCACGGCGGAGAAGATGCCCGCCATCACGGTGGCGAAGCTCAGCCTGTGGGCACGCCCGTGCGTGACGACGGCGGAGGCCAGGGCGTACACCACGGCGATGAACGCGGCCGGCGCGGCCGCCTCCCCCAGCTCCCACACGTCCGCCCAGGCGAGCGCAAGGGCGAAGGCGAAGACGGGCATGGCCGCCAGGAGCTTCCACTCCGTGCCGCCCGCGGCGCGCATCAGTTCATAGCAGCCCACGGCCGAGAGCAGCGCGGCGAGCAGCGCCGTGGCCCAGACGGGGGCCAGCAGCAATATGGCCAGCAGCAGCGGCACGCCGAGGGCGGCCACCAGCAGCCTCTGCTTCATTTTTTGATACCTCCAAACCTTCTGTCACGCCGGTGGAACTCGGCCACGGCGGCGTCTATGTCCGCCGGGGTGAAGTCCGGCCACAGCACGTCGGTGAAATAGAGCTCGGAATAGGCGCTCTCCCACATGAGGAAGTTGGACAGGCGCATCTCCCCGCCCGGGCGTATCACCAGGTCGGGGTCGGGGATGCCGGCGGAGAACATATAGCGGGAAAAGCCCTCCTCCGTCAGCTCGCCGGCCAGGCCGGCCTTATAGTCCTCGGCATAGCGCCGCGCGGCGCGCACGATCTCGTCCCGCCCGCCGTAGTTGATGCAGACATTGGCCTGGAAGCCCTCGTAGCGGCCGGAGATCTGCGCCGTCTCGTCGATGAGCGCGCGCAGTTCCTCGCTGAGCACGGCCGGGTCGCCGAGTATCTTCAGCCGGATGTGGTCGCGCTCCATGGTCTCCACGCTCTCGCGCAGGTACTTGCCCAGCAGGTCCATGATGGCCTCCACCTCCTGCCGCGGGCGCTTCCAGTTCTCGGTGGAAAAGGCGTACACGGTCAGGTACTCGACGCCGATGTCGCGGCAGTAGGTGGCGATCTGCCGGAAGGTCTCCGCCCCGGCGGCGTGGCCCGCCGTGCGCGGCAGGCCGCGGCGAGAGGCCCAGCGGCCGTTGCCGTCGAGGATGATGGCGATGTGCCGGGGCGGGGAGGCTGGCGGCTGCCCCGTGCGCGCCTTTTTGGCGCGCTCCCGGGCCCGCCGGGCGAAAATCCAGCTCGTCAGCGCGTTCATGTCAGATCTCGAAGAGCTCTTTTTCCTTTTTCTCGGCGACCTTGTCGATCTCCTTGATGTAGTCGTCGGTGAGCTTCTGCAGGTCCTTCTCGGCGATCTTCAGGTCGTCCTCGGTGATCTCGCTGGCCTTTTTCTGGGCCTTGAACTTGTCCATGGCGTCGCGGCGCACGTTGCGCACGGCCACCTTGGCGTCCTCGGCGTATTTCTTCACCTGCTTGGCCAGGTCGCGGCGGCGCTCCTCGGTCAGCTGCGGGAACACCAGGCGGATGGTGCGCCCGTCGTTCTGCGGGTTGATGCCGAGGTCAGAGGCCAGTATGGCCTTCTCGATGCTCTTGAGCGTGGAGCTGTCCCAGGGCTGGATGAGCAGGCTGCGCGGGTCGGGCGTGGAGATGGTGGCGATCTGCTGGATGGGCGTCGGCGTGCCGTAGTAATCGACCTGTATCTGGTCGAGCACGGCGGCGTTGGCGCGGCCCGCGCGGACGGAGGCGAAGCTCACGCCCAGCAGCTCCACGGTCTTTTTCATCTTGCCTTCAAATTCTTCGTATCCCTTGGCCATTTTCTTGTCCTCCTTTATTTTGTAACAACCGTGCCGACTTTTTCACCCATAACGGCACGGACAATGTTCTCCGGGTCCTTCAGCGCGAACACGATGACGGGGATGTCGTTGTCCATCGACAGGCTCGTCGCCGTGGAGTCCATCACCGCCAGGTGCTGCCGCAGCACCTCGTCATAGGTGATGGCGTCGTATTTGACGGCGTTCTCGTCCAGCCGCGGGTCGGCGGAGTAGACGCCGTCGATGTTCTTCGCCAGCAGTATGGCGTCCGCCCCGATCTCCGCGGCGCGCAGCACGGCCGCCGTGTCCGTGGAGAAGAAGGGGCTGCCCGTCCCGCAGCCGAAGAGCACCACGCGGCCCTTTTCCAGGTGGTGCATGGCCCGCAGGCGGATGTAGGGCTCGGCTATCGGCTTCATCTCGATGGCCGTCTGCACGCGCACGTCGATGCCCTGCTGGCCCATCACGTCCGCCACCGCCAGGCAGTTCATGGCCGTGGCCAGCATGCCCATGTGGTCGGCGCGCGTGCGCTCGATCTTGCCCTCGCCGTCCTTGACGCCGCGCCAGAAGTTGCCGCCGCCGATGACGACGCCCACCTGCACGCCCAGCGCCGCGCAGCGGCCCACGGCGCGGCTGACATCGGATATCACCTTGAAGTCGAGCCCCGTGTGCTTCTCGCCCGCCAGGGCCTCGCCGCTGATCTTCAGCAGCACGCGCTTATATTTTGGCTTTGCCTCCATCTGGTTACACCCCTTTTTGGATTTTAATATATGCCGCCCGGCATTAAAAGGCCGGAATTGTAAATTTTCTTCAGGCGTCGAACACGCCCATGATGACGATGCCCGTCACCGTCACCGCGATCGCCAGGTAGTGCTTCCAGCTCAGCCGCTCCTTGAGGAACAGCCGGCTCCAGAGCACGCTGGCCGCGCAGTAGGCGGAGATGATGGGCGCGCTCATGGCCACATGCTCGCTGTCCGCCAGCGCGTAGATATAGGCGAACTGGCCCGCCGTCTCGAAGATGGCGCCCGTATACTTGGGCAGCTCGGCCCTGAAGGCGAACTTCTGCCGCTTCGCCAGCAGGAAAATGAGGCAGAACACGCCCGCGGCCAGGAACGTCAGCTCATAGGCGACGTTGGCGCTGTCCTCGTTGAGCGTCTCCAGCACCAGCGAGTCGGCGAAGGTGCCGGCGGCGTCCAGCACGCAGTAGGCGGCGGGCAGCAGCAGCGCTTTCCAGTTCTTGGCGTACTGCCACTTGCCCTTCTCCTGCCGGGCGCGGCGCAGCTCCTCGTCCTCCGTCACTTCTGCCACGCCCAGGCCGATGACGCCGCCGCAGACGAGCACGATGGCCGCCAGCTGCCAGCCGTTCATGCCGGCGATGCCGCTCATGACGATGGTGGCCACCGCCACCAGCGCGCCGGAGCTGTTGCAGATGGGCGAGGATATCGAGAGCTCGATGTACCGCAGCCCTATGTAGCCCATGGTCATGGAGAGGATGTAGAGCAGCGAGACGGGCAGGTACGTCAGTATGACGTGCCAGGATATCTCCGTCCCGCCCACGAACACCTCGTAGGCAGCGTGCAGGCCCATCACGGCGCCCACGGCGATGACCATCTTCAGGTGCGAATACCGGTCCCGGCCGTCCACACAGCCGAGCTTGGAAAAGAAGTCCGAGCCGCTCCAGCAGAGCAGCGCGATGATCGCGAACCAAAACCAGTTCATTTTCTGTTTTCCCCATCCCTGAAAAGTGTATAAAGATTATCCGTAGTATTGTACCACACTTTGACCGCGCTTGTAAATGACAACATCCGCGCCCCGGACAGGTGTATCATGCCCTTATGATCTACGCAGACAGCCTGTTCGCCCTCAATATGGCCATCGACTACTTCCTGCTGCTCTGCTCGGCGCGGCTCTGCGGCGCCCGGCTGCGCCGGGCGCGCTTCGCCCTGGCGGCGGCGCTCGGCGGGGCCTACGCCCTCCTCTGCGTGCTGCCGGGCACGGGCTTCCTCTCCCTGGGGCCGGTGAAGCTGGCGGCGGCCGCGCTGATGTCCGTCGCGGCCTACGGCGGCGAGCGGCGCTGGCTGCGCTGCTTCGTGGCCTTCCTGGCCGTATCGGCGGCCTTCGGCGGGGCGGTGTTCGCGCTCTCGCTCGTCTCCGGGACGGCCTTTTCCGGGCTCATGTACGTCCCTGTCTCGCCGCGGGTGCTGGCCGTGTCCTTCGCCGTGTGCTATGCGGCGGTGAGCTTCGCCTTCCGCCGCGCGCACCGTAGAGCGGAGCGGGAGGTGGTGGCGCTGACGGTCACGCTCTGCGGCAAAAGCGCGCAGCTGCGCGCGCTGTGCGACACGGGCAACGAGCTGACGGACCCGGTCTCCGGCCGGCCGGTGGCGGTGGCGGGATACGCCGCCCTGGCGCCGATACTGCCCGCCGGCGCGCCGCGCGAGCCGCCGGAGGACGCCGTGGAGCTCTGCTCCGCGCTCAGCGCCCTGCCCGCGCTGGCGGGGCGCGTGAGCCTGGTGCCCTACAGCTCGCTGGGGCGCAGCCACGGCCTGCTGGCCGCGCTGAGGCCGGACGCGGCCAGCGCCGCGGGGCGGGAGGTGGCGCTGCTCGTGGGTCTCAGCCCCCGGGCGCTGGGGGACGGCAGCTATGACGCCATTTGGCAGAAAGGATGATGGATCGTGAAAAGGAACATGCTGCTCATGCGCCTGCGCCTGGCCCTGGGGCGGGCGCTCGCGCGCTTCGGCGTGGTGCCGCCGGAGATCTACTACATCGGCGGCAGCGACACCCTGCCCCCGCCCCTGCCGCGGGCCGAGGAGGCGGAGGCCATCGCCGCCCTTGAGCGCGGCGACGAGGACGCGCGCCAGCTGCTGGTGGAGCACAACCTGCGCCTGGTGGTGTACATAGCCCGCCGCTTTGAGAACACGGGCATCAACCTGGAGGACCTCATCAGCATCGGCGCCATCGGCCTCATCAAGGCCGTGAATACCTTCCGCTCCTCCAAGAACATCAAGCTCGCCACCTATGCCTCCCGCTGCATCGAGAACGAGATCCTCATGTACCTGCGCAAAAACGGCACGCAGAAGACGGAAGTCAGCCTCGACGAGCCGCTGAACACGGACTACGACGGCAACGAACTGCTGCTCTCGGACATTCTCGGCACGGACGCCGACGAGGTCATCCGCCCGCTGGAGGACGACGCGGAGGCGCAGATGCTGATGGCCGCCATCGAAACGCTCTGCGAACGCGAAAAGCGCATCATACTGATGCGCTTCGGCTTCCTGGACGGCACGGAGTACACGCAAAAGGAGGTGGCCGACATGCTCGGCATCTCCCAGAGCTACATCTCCCGCCTGGAAAAGCGCATCATCGCCCGCCTGAGGAAGGAAATGGTGCGCCAGATGCAGGTGTGAATTTGGGAGAGTGCAGGGACTTAGCGTCCCTGCGGCCCATTTGCCACCCCATTTCTTTGGTCTTGCCCAAAGAAACGGGTGTGGCGCCCCAAAGAAAAACGCTTTTGGTGCTTGTCGATGCGTAAAATCTGCCCGTCAGTTCGGGTGGTGGCTGATTTTCAGGTGGTCATCCCGGTGTCGGATGGCTTTGCTCATCGCCGACCGCGGTTGGCTTCGCTTCGCTCGCGCCGCTGGGTTTGCAGAAACTTAATGCACGGCATGGGAGGCCCGGACTGCGTCCGTTCACGCAAAAGCCGCGAAGCGACAGCTGAGCGGCTTTCTTACCTATAAGTTTTCGCAAACCTCACCGTAGACCAGGGCACAGCCCACTGCCTCCAGGCGCAGCCTGGCCGGCTAAAGGGCGGCGAGGGTGACGACGGCTGCGGCCGCCGCGGCCAGCGCGGCCAGCGCCGCCAGCCCCAGCTTCCAGCCGCTGCGCTCGGCCGAGCGCTCGCGCATGTACAGCCCCGCGGCCCGCTTCGCTTCGCGCAGCACCTGCTCGGCGCTGACGCCGCCGCGCAGCGCCCGCTCGCGGACGATGAATATCGCCTCCTCAAACAGTTCGTTCCCCGGCTGCCGCACCACTATGACGCGGCGCGACACGCCCTTCACCAGCTCCGAGCGCTCCCGCGTCCTCATATGCGCTCGTCCACCCGCACGGCCAGGACGGTCATGTCGTCGCTGTTGCCGTATTCGTCCGCCGCCCGCCGCAGCACCGCGCGGGCCAGCGCCTTCACGTCCGGCTCCTCCGCCTCGCGCAGCATGTCCAGCAGCCAGCCGTCGTCCAGCCCCGGCGCAACGCCGTCGGAGGCCACGAGGGCAAGGCTGCCCGGCTTCAGGCGCATACGCACCGTGTCCGGCGACGCGCCCGCGCCCGTCATGCCCGCCGCCAGGCTCTCGCCGGCGATGCGCCGCACGCTCTTGCCCGTTTTCACATAGGAGGGCGCCGCGCCGTATTTGTAGAAGCAGGTCTCGCCCGTGAAGAGGTCCACGCACATCAGATCCGCCGTGGCGAAGCCCCACTCCTCCCCGTTGCGCAGCAGCATCACGGAGTTGAGTATCTTCATCGCCGCCGCGCCGTCCACGCCCGAGCGCAGGAAGCGCTCGAGTATGGCCACGGCCTCGCCGCTGTCCTCGGCGGCCTCGCTGCCCGCGCCCATGCCGTCGGAGAGTATCACGCAGAGCACGCCGCCGTCGGTCTTGAAATAGGTCCCCTTGTCGCCGTTCACGCTCTCGCCGCGCTTTTTCATGGCCGCGATGCCCACGGAGACGGTCAGCGGCTCCGCCTCCAGCAGCGTCAGCCGCCCCTCCCCGCCGCCGGATGTGCGGCAGAGCCGCACGCCCAGCACGGCGGAGAGCTTGTCCAGATAGGCCGGGTCCTTCGTCAGCGCGCCCAGGCGTCCGGACTCGACGACGGCCCGCAGCCGCCCGCCCCCGTCGCGGAACACGGCGGCGTCCGCCTCGATGTCCAGCGAGCGCAGATAGCGCATCAGCCGCCGCTCCGCGAGCGGGTCGGCGCCGTTCACGCTGCCGATCTCCCGCGCCACGCCGGCGAGGATCTCCGCGAAGTCCTCATACTGCGCCCAGGCCGCCGCGCGGCTCTCCGCCAGATAGCTGCGGTACTGCCGGCGGAAGGCCAGCGCGCGCAGCTCGGCGTTCACGGCGGCGACGAACTGCGGCAGGGCCAGGCAGCGGCGGCGGAACCACTCCGGTATGTCCTCTTCCTCCAGCGCGCCGCGCGCCGCCATCGCCTCTGTGGCGGAGTTGAGGGCGTCCAGCGTCTCCATATAGCCCTTCGTCCAGCACTCGCCGCGCTTTTTGCACTTTACGCAGGAGACGTCCGCCGCGCGGTCGAAAACGCGGGCGATGTCGTTGTCGTTGCCGTCGGCAGTGTTGCGCCGCACGACCTCGCAGACGTCGCCGTAGGCCCGGGCGATGCCTTCCACGCGCCGCGCCGCGTAGCGCCGCAGGCCGCTCTCGCCCATGCCGGGGGCCATCGGCTGCAAGAGCGAGCTCAGCCGGGCCAGCGCCGCCGGCGGTATCAGCATGAACACCACGGAAGCGGCGAACACCTCAAATAGCGCGCCCAGCTGCGGCGTCCAGCGCCAGCAGCAGGCCGCGCAGAGCGCGTCGGCCAGTATGAAGGCTATCAGGAACGTCAGCCGCCCGTAGCGCGCGAACACCCCCGAAACCAGCCCGGCAAAGGCATAGGCCATGGTGAAGAACGGCTCCGCGCCACCGGCGGCGTCCATCGCCAGGCCGAAGGCCGTGCCCACCGCCGCGCCGGCCATGCTGCCGCCCTTGAGCGAGCTCGTCATCACCAGCAGCAGCGCGATCACCCGCCCCAGGGACACCGTGCCCGCGATGTGTACGCGCGCCAGGGCCGTCAGCGCGCAGGCCGCCAGCACGGCCACCGCCGCTTCGCGCCGGCGCTCGGAGCCCTCCGTCTGCCGCTCGCGCGCGCTCAGCGCCTCGCGGAAGAAAAACGCCGCCGCGCCCGAGAGCAGCGACTCGATGAGCACCTCCGCCGCCACGCCGACGTCGCCCATCCCGCCGGCCAGCCGCCCCAGCGCGCCCGTGGCCGCCGTCACGGCAAAGGCGGAGCAGGGCGCGATCCAGGGCGAGGTCTCCATGCGCTCCTCGCCGATGATGAAGCTGAGCGTGAAGGCCAGCACGCAGGCCGCCGCATAGCGTATGCCCCAGTCCAGCCCGCCCGTGGCCAGATAGCCCAGGCAGGCCCCCGACAGCGCCCCCAGCCCGCCCAGGCCCGTCCCCGAATGGGCCACCAGCGCTGTGCCGAAGGGCGCCATGGTGCCGGCAAAGCGCCCCGCGGCCAGCAGGAAGCCCAGCAGGAAGCGCGCCATCGCCGGCGCCGCCGCGCGCAGCCACTCCCGCTGCCCGCCCTCCTCCGGGCGGCTGTTCTCCACGATATTTCCCCTGTCTGACATTGCTTTTCCTCCGCACATGAGTTTACATAAATTATAGATATATTGCTTATGTAAAGTCTGTCGGAGGCCGCTGTAGATAATTGGGTTTTTAGCCGCCACGGTGCTGCTTACAAGGGGATGCAGGGATGGAGGCCCCTGCAAGACCCACGTGCCACCCCATTTCTTTGGTCTTGCCCAAAGAAACGGGTGTGGCGCCCCAAAGAAAAACGCCCAGGCTGCGCCTGGAGGCAGATGCGCTGCGCGCCCCGCTGTTGGAAGCCTTTCGGTAGACCGGGGCACAGCCCATTGCCTCCTTATCGCAGCCTGGCTTCGCTTACGCTCGCGCCGCTAACATGTTGATAATCGGCAGTGCCGCGAGCGAAGCGAAGCAATGCACGGACGGCC
>DVOV01000227.1 GCA_018713375.1 Candidatus Scatomorpha stercorigallinarum
ACCTTATCTTGCGCCTTTGAGGCGCAACCGCGCCGCCGTGCGGCGCGAGGGGGAGCCTACGAGGGGGACGAAGTCCCCCTCGTAAATTTTTGGTACGCCCGATGCGATTCGAACGCACGACCTTCAGAGTCGGAGTCTGACACTCTATCCAGCTGAGCTACGGGCGCATTTATTTAGCCTATGTATTATAGCAGAACGCCCGGTGAAAGTAAACTAATATTTTTGAGTGCAACCCATGCAGCTACCGCGTTGCCAAGGGCGGCAGATTGTGCTATACTTATTCAAAACACTTGTTCCGGGGGACGCCCAAATGAAGTTTAAACGAACGCTCTGCCTCATGCTGTGCCTCTGCCTGCTCGCGCCGCTCGCGGCCTGCGGCGAGGGCGAGGCGCACGAAAGGCAGCTCTTCGCCATGGACACCGTGATGGGCCTGACGGCATATGGCAAGAACGCCGAGGCCGGGCTCGACTCCGCCATCGGCGTCATAAACTCGCTCTCCGCCATGCTGGACCCGGAGATGTCCACCAGCGAGGCCTATAAGCTAAACCACGCGCAGGGTGAGAGCCTGCCCATCAGCGGGCAGGTGGCGGAGATGCTCAACACCGCTTACAGCGTTTATGAGAGCACCGGCGGCGCGCTCGACCTGACGATATACCCGCTCGTCAAAGCCTGGGGCTTCGTGGACGCCAACTACCGCGTCCCTACCGAAGAGGAGATCGAGAGCCTGCTCGAGCAGACCGGCTTTGACAAGCTGACCATGACCGCCCTCAGCGGAGGGCAGACCTATCTGGTGACGATACCGGACGGCATGGAGCTCTCCTTTGCCTCGATAGCCAAAGGCTGCGCGTCAAAATATGCTATCAGCGCCCTGCGCAGCGCGGGCGTGGAGAGCGCCATCCTCACGCTGGGCGGCAATGTGCAGACGCTGGGCGTCAAGCCGAACGGCTCGGACTGGAACATCGCCATACAGGACCCGCAGGACTCGGAGGGCTATGCCGGCATACTCAACCTCGGCGAGTGCGCCGTGGTCACAGCCGGCGGCTACCAGCGCTATTTCTATGGCGAAGACAACGTGCGCTATACTCACATCATCGACCCCTCCACCGGCTACCCGGCGGATACCGACCTGCTCTCCGCCACCGTCGTGGCGGACGACGCCCTGATGGCGGACGCGCTCTCCACCGCGCTGTGCGTCCTCGGCTCGGACGGGGCCATCGACTACTACATGGCCAACGGCGGCTTTGAGATGGCTCTCATCACCGACGATGGCCGTGTGCTCATCACGCCGGGGCTCATCGACTCCTTTGAACTCGCCAACCTGGACTACACTGTGGAGATGATACGCTGATGCGCCTTGGACGGGATTTTTTCGCACGCGACGCGCTCGAGGTGGCGCCCGCGCTCGTGGGCAAGACGCTCGTGCGCGCCCTGCCGGACGGCGGGCAGCGGCGGCTCGTCATCTCCGAGACAGAGGCCTACTGCGGCGAGGAGGACACCGCCTGCCACGCGCACAGGGGCCGCACAAAGCGCACGGAGATGCTCTATATGGCCGGCGGATGCTTTTATATCTACCTCTGCTACGGCATCCACTGGCTGCTCAACACGGTCACAGGGCCGCGGGACGCGCCTCAGGGCGTGCTCATCCGCGCCTGCCGCGGCTTTGAAGGCCCCGGCAAGCTCACAAAGCAGCTGGAGATCACCGGCGCGCTCAACGGCGCAGATATCGGCTCCTGCCACGAGCTGTGGATAGAGGACGAGGGGCGGGACGTACGCATCGTCACCGCGCCGCGCGTCGGCATCGCATACGCCTCCCCGGAGGACCAGGCGCGGCAATGGAGATTCATGGAAGGTAAATGATATGCAGAGCCCAACGCTCGAAACAAGTATAACAGCGCTCAACGGGGTCGGCGAGGCCCGCGCCCGGGCCTTTTCCAGGCTGGGCGTGACGGACCTCGGCGGCCTTTTGTCCTTTTTCCCGCGGGCATACGAGGACCGCACGGTCATCAAGCCCATCGCAATGCTGATGGAGGGCGAGAGCGCCTGTGTGCGCGGCATCGTCGCCACTGAGCCCACGCTCTCCCGCGTGCGCCGCGGCATGGAGCTCGTCAAGTTCCGCGTGGTGGACGACAGCTCGTCCATGGACGTGACGTTTTTCAACCAGAGCTACGTGCGCGGGCAGCTGCGCCTTGGCGAATACTACACTTTCTACGGCCGTGTGAACGTCAACGGCGCGCGGCGCGGCATGACGAATCCCGTCTTTGAGCCGCAGAGCGCCGAGGGCCGCGTCACCGGGCGCATCATGCCCATCTACCGCCTCACGGCCGGGCTCACACAGCGCGCGGTGGTGTCCGCCGTCCGCCAGGCGCTCGACCTGTCCGGTGGCCTCGTGCCGGACGCCCTGCCGGAGGAGATAACGCGCTGCTTTGAGCTCTGCCAGGCACGCTACGCCTATGAGAACATCCACTTCCCCGGCGACTTCACGGCCCTCGCCCTCGCGCGGCGGCGGCTGGTGTTTGAAGAACTGTTCGTGCTGGCCTGCGCGCTGGGCCTGCTGCGCGGACGCCGTTCAGACGAAAACGGCGTCCGCCTGCGCGAAGCAAATCTGGAAGTATTCTACTCTTCCCTGCCCTTCCGTCCCACGAACGCCCAGCGGCGGGCGGTGGCCGAGGCCGTGGCCGACATGCGCTCCGGCCGGCCCATGGACCGCCTGATACAGGGCGACGTGGGCAGCGGCAAGACCCTCGCCGCCGCGGCCTGCATATGGTACGCCGCCCAGAGCGGCTGCCAGAGCGCCTTCATGGCGCCCACGGAGATACTCGCCGCCCAGCATACGGAGACGCTCTCGCGTTTCCTCTCGCCATTCGGCATACAGGTGCGCAAGCTCACCGGGGCCATGACGGCCCGGGAAAAGCGCGAGACGCTCGCCGCCCTCGCCGGCGGGGAGTGCCAGCTCTGCGTGGGGACACACGCGCTGCTGACGGAAAACGTCGAGTTCAAAGACCTTGCCCTGGTGATAACCGACGAGCAGCACCGCTTCGGCGTGGCCCAGCGCGCGGCCCTGGCCGCCAAGGGCTCGCATGTGCACATCCTCGTCATGAGCGCCACGCCCATTCCCCGCACGCTCGCGCTCATCATCTATGGCGACCTGGACGTCTCCGTCATCGACGAGCTGCCCCCCGGGCGGCAGAAGGTGGACACCTTTGCCGTCGGCAGCGCGTACCACCGGCGCATAAACGCCTTTATCCGCCGGCTCACGGGCGAGGGCCGGCAGGTGTATGTCGTCTGCCCGCGCATCGAGGAGGGCGAGACGCCGGAGGACGGCCTGATGTCCGCCGAGGAACACGCCGCGGAGCTGCAGCGCGAGTTTCCTGACCTGCGCGTGGGCTGCGTACACGGCCGGCTGAAGGCCAGGGACAAGGACGCCGTCATGTCCGCCTTTGCCGCCGGGGAGCTTGACATACTCGTCTCCACCACCGTCATCGAGGTGGGCGTTGACGTGCCCAACGCCGCGCTGATGATCGTTGAGAACGCCGAGCGCTTCGGCCTCTCGCAGCTGCACCAGCTGCGCGGACGCGTGGGCCGCGGGCAGCACAAGAGCTACTGCATCCTCATCTCGGACAACAAAAGCGAGGAGACGCGCGAGCGGCTGGCCGTGATGACGCGCACCAACGACGGCTTCAAGATCGCCGAGGAGGACCTGCGCCTGCGCGGGCCCGGAGACTTTTTCGGCTCCCGCCAGCACGGCCTGCCGGAGCTGCATGTGGCCGACCTGGGCGCGGACATGAACGTCCTGAAAACGGCCCAGGAGGCGGCCACGCGCCTCCTGGAAGCCGACCCGGGCCTGCTGCTGCCCGAGCACCGCGCGCTGCGCGAGCGGGCATACGCCCTCATCAGGGCCGCCGGCGGCCGTTTCAACTGAAGCGCCGGCATACGCGCCGCAGCCGCGCGGCGCTGAGGGCGAAGTTGATCAGTTCGTCGGCATAGATGATGCCTATATAGGCGTCCAGCGCGCCCACGGGCAGCAGCAGCCAGACGAGGGCCGCGCCCAGCGCGGCGTCGAAGATGTTGATGCCCATGCTCCACACCTGCTGCCCCAGGCCCTTGAGGCAGCCGTCCACCACCATGTCCGTGTACATCACGGGCACCAGCGGCGCCAGCAGTCGTATGTACACGGCGGCCTCGTCCGAGCCATATACGGCGCCGCTCAACGCTCCGGCCAGCGAAAATAGCGCCACCGCGGCAAGCGCGGAAAACAGCAAACTGCGTTTTATCAGTTTTGAGACGGTGCGCCGGATGAGCGCGCCGTCTCCGCACATCTGGGCCTCCGTCAGCTCGGGCACGATCAGCTCCGCCACGGCCATCAGCAGGCAGGAGGGAAAGCTGATGAGTGGCATGGCCATGCCCTGTATGACGCCGTATCCGGCCAGGGCGCTGTCCGCCGAGAGCCCTGAGCGCCGCAGCCCGCGCGGCACCAGCATGTGCTCCAGCGTGGAGAGCGCGCTGCGCGCGTAGCTGGATACGGCCAGCGGCAGCGCCACGCCCAGCATCCTCGCCGTCAGGCGCTCTGAGCGCGCGCTGCGCTGCGCGTGTGCCCGTCGGTCGCTGAGGAAAAAGGCGAACATCAGCGCGAACGAGAGCATGTCGGAGGCCGTGATACCCGCCGTGACGGCGGCGCAGTTGCGCTCGATGTCCCCCTGCGGCGTGCGCGATAAGAACAGCGCCACCAGGCCGATGTAGCTCAGCTGCTCGATGAGGTGCACCAGCGCGCTCTTCCACACGCGCCCGCAGGCCGTGAAATACCCGCTGAGCACGGATGAAAGCGACAAAAAAGGCAGCCCGCAGGCCAGTATCCGCAAGCTCATCACTGTCCGCGCGTCGCCGATCCAGAGGAAGCCCACAGGCTCGGCGAAGCTCATCAGCACCGCCGCGGCCGTACAGCCGAAAAGCAGGCTGTACATGCAGCAGCGGAACACGGCCGTGCCCACGGCCCCCTCGCGCCCGGAGCCGATCTCCTCGGCCACGATGCGCGTGGCGGCAAAGCGGATGCCGCTGACGGCCAGCGTGGTGCAGAGCATCTCTACGCTCATGACCAGCTGGAAAAGCCCGATGCCCGTGGCGCCTATGCGCCCCGCCAGCCAGGCCTGGAAGGCCATGCCGATGCAGCGCATGAGCAGCGACGAGCCCGTCAGCAGCGCGGTGTTATAGACCAGTTTCTTTCCCATGCCCGTCCCCCTCGGGACAGACTATGCGTTTCACGCGCCGGGCATGACAGTGAACGCCCCGCGGAGGACCTCCGCAGGGCGTTTTGCCATATATTCGCGCTTGCGTTCAGGCCAGCGCTTTTCCCAGCACCTCGCAGGCCGTCAGGGCCTCCGCGTCCGGCTCCCCGGCGCAGATGACGCTGTCGCAGGCGAGTTCGGCGCCGGCGGCGCGGCAGTCGCCTTCCCAGTTGCGCATCCACTCCCCGTCGCCCCAGCCATAGGAGCCGAACAGGGCGATCTTTTTGCCCTTCAGCGCGCTCTTGCAGGCACTGAACATGGGCTCGAACTCGTCCTCTTCCAGCTGCTCGGCGCCCATGGCGGGGCAGCCGAAGGCGATGGCGTCATATCCGGCGGCGTCGGAGAATTCAGAGGCGGTGAAAACGGCGGCATCCGCCCCCGAGGAGGCTGCGCCATCGGCGACGGCGCGGGCCATGGCCTCCGTGTTGCCGGTGCCGCTCCAATAAACGACTGCGATCTTGCTCATTTTGCTGTCTCCTTCTTTCCAAAAATCAGGCCTCATGCCGTTACGGCGAGGTCGCTTATGCTGTGCCCGGCGCTGAAGAGCCGGGAATACACCTCGTGGCATTTGCGGTAGCGGGCGAACTTCTCCGCCGCCTGTGCCTCATCGCAATAGACCTGCCAGTAGCCCGTTCGCACGCTGTTGCGCCCGCGGTTGGCGATGAAGCCCAGGACGTCCCCCAGCGGGTAGCCGAGGAACACGCCGATCTCATGCGGTATGGAGCGCGTCTCCGCAAACCGCCTTCGCAGCTGCTCCAGGGCATCCGGCAGCGCGAGCGAGCCGTACCCGCAGCCGCGCAGGAACTGCGCCACCTCGGGCTTTGCCAGTTCGGACGTGAGCTGGCTCACGCGGCAGAGATACACTGTGGCGCGCTCGCCTCGGCGCCTCAGCACCGTCAGGTATAGCCCCTTGCGTTCAAAGGCGGCGTTCAGCTGCCGCACCTCCTGCTCCATGTCCTCCCCCGCGGGCACGGTCAGCGCGAACATGCTGCCCAGCTTGAGCGAAGCCAGCGTGGGCGCGCACTGCTCGACCAGATACGTATCCAGCATGCCTCAGGCGAGGGCGCTGTGCTCGCGCAGCACATTGCGCAGCGCCGTGGCGCTGCTCGTATGGACGCGGGCGATGGGGATCGACCCGCGCTGGGCTTCCTGCGTGACGCTCAGCGCCATCTTGTGCGAGACGGTGCTGATGAACAGGATAAGCAGGTCAGGCGTCCCCAGCTTCTTCCTCAGCGAGCCGTTTTCCTTGGTGAATATCTTTGCCTTACAGCCGTGCTCACGGCAGATGCTCTCATATTGGGCTTCCATCCTCTCGTTCCCGCCCACGATCACAACGCTCATTCGTCTACCCTGCCTTCCAAACAGTATTGTTAGTTTATACTAACTTAATTCCAAAAGAAACGCGGATGCTCTCCGCTCTGTAGTTAGTTTTTGCTAACTGATGTTATTCTACTATACATCTCTCCTCTTGTCAACAGCATTTTTCCGCATCAGCTCCACATTGCGCTCAATGCGCCCGTCCTGCGGGCTCAGTTCTTGCGCCTTTTCGGCGGCCACCAGGGCTTCCTCCCGGCGCCCCGTGTAATACAGCGCGAGCGACAGCAGGTCATACGGTAGCGCTCCCCAGCTCTCGCTCTCGCAGATGTATGTGCGCGGCCTGACGGATATCTTCAGCGCCTCGCGCGCGAAAAAGGCCACGCCGTCCCAATTCCCCTCGGCGTAGAGCAGCTTTGCCATGTCCATATACGGCTCGCGCAGGTGCTGCGCCTCCCCTATCGCGCGGTAAAGCCACATCAGCGCGTGGGCGCGGTCGCCGAGCGCCTGGTAGGAGCGCGAGATGTAGCGCATGGAAGCGCAGCGCTCGTCGCTCCACAGTGCGTTGGGCATCGATACGTGCTGCTTCAGCGTCTCTATGGCTTTTTCCCACATGCCATGGAAATAGTATTCACGTCCCAGATAGTGCATATTGCGGTCGTCGCCCGGGTCCTCGGCTACGGACAGCTCCAGCAGCGGCAGGTACTGGGCGCGGGACTTCGTGGGGTCGGCCCGGTGGTCGAGCTGCATCCCCTCGACATATACTTTTTTAGGGCTCCCCTCCCCCAGCCAGTGCGGTATCTCATGCACGGGATGCGCCCACTCCCAGCCTAAGCGGCTGTGTATCTTCTCCTGCCAGAAAACATGACCCTCCGTGCCGTCGGGGTTGAAATTCCAGGTATAGCGGTAAGCGGCCTGCTTTGTCCCCTCCGTCCAGGCGTTTTCCAGCAGCGCGCGCCAGCCGGGGTGGAAATACTCGTCCAGATCGGTGCAGACGCAGATATCCGCGTCCGCCGGCACCAGCGCGAGCGAGCGGTTGCGCGCAGTGTCGAACCGCCAGGGCGATATGCGTTCCACCTCCACAACGGCCCCGCGCGCCGCCAGCAGTTCGGGAGTTCCGTCGTCCGAGCCCGTATCAAGCACGTATATCCCATCCGCCTCCGACATCGAGTCCATCCATCGTCCGACGAACTGGCTCTCGTTTTTGCATATGGCGTAGACGCAGACTTTCATTGTTCTCTCCCTTCAAAAGAGGGGGACGGCCGTGGCCGTCCCCAGATGGCTCAGTTTTGTAGCAGCCCGGCGGCCCGCAGGTTGGCAAGAAGCTCGTTGAACTGCGTGACGATGT
>DVOV01000228.1 GCA_018713375.1 Candidatus Scatomorpha stercorigallinarum
AATATAAACAGCCATGGCAAAATTCACAAAAAGTTCTTATATTTTTTGGCTTATTGGCGCTTATAAACAAAATTAGCGCCCATTTTTGTACATATCCACAAAAATAATAAATTTTCTGAAAACGATTGACAAAACTCAAAGATGAACTTAATATAAGGAAGTGTTAGATTAACTGATTAAGTTAACGCGAAGTTTTGCGGTTTTTATCTATTGCGAGGAGGAATCATCATGGCAAAGAAAAAGACCATGGACGGCAACGAGGCGGCGGCCTACGCCAGCTATGCGTTCACGGAAGTCGCTACCATCTATCCCATCACCCCGTCCAGCCCGATGGCCGAGCACGTGGACACCTGGGCGGCCAACGGCATGAAGAACATCTTCGGCCAGAGCGTGCGCCTGGTGGAGATGCAGAGCGAGGCGGGCGCCTGCGGCGCCATGCAGGGCAGCCTGGAGTGCGGCAGCCTCACGACCAGCTATACGGCCTCCCAGGGCCTGGCGCTGATGATACCCCCGCTCTACCGCATCGCCGGCCAGCTCCTGCCCGGCGTGCTGCACGTGGCGGCGCGCACCCTCGGCACGGGCAGCTTCTCCATTTTCGGCGACCACCAGGACGTGATGGCCTGCCGCCAGACGGGCGTGGCCCAGCTGGCCTCCTCCAGCGTGCAGGAATGTATGGACATGGCCGCGGTGGCGCACCTCTCCGCCATCAAGGGCCGCGTCCCCTTCATGCACTTCTTCGACGGCTTCCGCACCAGCCATGAGATACAGAAGATCGACGTGCTCGACTACGCCGACCTGGCGAAGCTCGTCGACCAGGACGCCCTGCGCGCTTTCCGCAAGAACTCGCTGAACAGCGAGCGCCCGGTGATGCGCTCCACTGTGCAGAACCCGGACACCTTCTTCCAGAGCCGCGAGGCCGTGAACCCCTACTACGACGCCCTGCCGGGCATCGTGGAGCACTATATGGGCGAGATGAACAGGCTCACCGGCCGCGACTACAGGCTCTTCAACTACTACGGAGCGTCCGATGCCGAGCACGTGGTCATCGCCATGGGCAGCGTCTGCGACTGCCTGAAGGAGGTCGTGGAATACCTGAACGCGCGCGGGCGCAAAACGGGCCTCATCCAGGTGCACCTCTACCGCCCCTTCAGCGTGAAGCACCTGCTCGCCGCCCTGCCGGAGAGCTGCCGCGTGCTCACCGCGCTCGACCGCACGAAGGAGGCCGGCGC
Organism: Candidatus Scatomorpha stercorigallinarum; assembly: GCA_018713375.1. The sequence goes on from DVOV01000228.1 coordinate 1,230, forward strand.
CAACGGCGACCCGCTCTATGAGGACGTGGCCGGCGCGCTCGTGAACCTGGAAAAGCGCCCGCTGCTGCTGGGCGGACGCTACGGCCTCTCCAGCAAGGACACCACCCCCGCCATGATGAAGGCCGTTTACGACAACATGGCCGGCGAGCGCCGCGACCACTTCACCGTCGGTATCAACGACGACCTCACCCACCGCTCCCTGCCCGTGGGCGAGAACATCGTCACCGCCGACGAGCGCACGATAAGCTGCAAGTTCTGGGGCCTCGGCTCCGACGGCACCGTGGGCGCCAACAAGAACTCCATCAAGATCATCGGCGACAACACCGACCAGTATGTGCAGGCCTATTTCGAGTACGACACCAAGAAGTCCGGCGGCGTCACCAAGAGCCACCTGCGCTTCGGCCACACGCCCATCCTCTCCACCTATTACGTCACCATGGCCGACTTCGTGGCCTGCCACAACGAGAGCTACATGAAGAAGTACGACATCGTGGACGAGATCAAGGAGGGCGGCACCTTCCTGCTCAACACGGTCTGGACGGACGAAGAGCTCGAGCGCGAGCTGCCGAACAGGGTGAAGAGGGCACTCGCCCGGCGCCACATCCGCTTCTACACCATCGACGCCACCGACATCGCCGGCCGCATCGGCCTTGGCAACCGCACGAACACCGTGCTGCAGGCGGCCTTCTTCAAGCTCTCCGGCGTGCTGCCCATCGACGACGCCGTGAAGTACATGAAGGACGCCATCACCAGGACCTACGGCAAGAAGGGCGAGAAGGTCCTCAGCATGAACTACACCGCCGTGGACGAGGGCGTTTCCGCCATGCACGAGGTGGCCGTGCCCGCCGCCTGGGCCGACCTGCCCGACGAGGAAGCCGCGCCGGCGGCCGGCGTGCCGGAGTATGTGGCCAAAGTGATGGCCGCGGTGAACGGCCAGCGCGGCGACCAGCTGCCCGTCAGCACATTCAAGGACATGGCCGACGGCACCGTGCCCGTGGGCACCTCCAAGTATGAAAAGCGCGGCTTCGCCGCCCACGTCCCCGAGTGGGACGCCGCGAAGTGCGTCGGCTGCAACCTCTGCTCGCTCTACTGCCCGCACGCGGCCATCCGCCCCTTCCTGCTGGACGCGGAGGAAGCGGGGAGGGCCCCGGAGGGCTACGCCACCAACGAGGCCAGGGGCAAGGGCTTTGAGGGCCTGCGCTACCGCATGCAGGTGGACGTGCTCGACTGCACGGGCTGCGGCACCTGCGTCACCGCCTGCCCGGCCAAGGCGCTGGAGATGAAGCCCATCGCCGGCCAGCTGCCGCAGCAGGCCAACTGGGACTACAGCCTCAGCCTCTCCGGGAAGGAAAACCCGATGGACAAGTTCTCCGTCAAGGGCAGCCAGTTCGAGCAGCCGCTGCTGGAGTTCTCCGGGGCCTGCGCCGGCTGCGGTGAGACGGCCTATATGAAGCTGTTGACCCAGCTCTACGGCGACCGCATGATCGTGGCCAACGCCACCGGCTGCACCCAGGCCTGGGGCTTCTCCACGCCCAGCTTCCCCTATACCACCAACAGCCGCGGCCACGGCCCGGCGCTCTCCAACTCGCTCTTTGAGAACAACGCCGAATACAGCCTCGGCATGTGCCTGAGCATGCAGCAGCAGCGCTCCCGCCTGGCCGAAAACGCCCGCGCCCTCGCCGCGGAGACCGCCGACGGCGAGCTGAAGCAGGCCCTGGAGGCCTGGCTCGAGGGCTTTGACGACGACAAAAACGCCCGGGAGCTGGCCGACGCCGTCATCGCCGCCGTGGGGAACACCTCCGAGAGCGGCGAGCTGGTGGACTATATAAAGGAAAACGAAGAGCACCTGGTGCGCAAGAGCATGTGGATGTACGGCGGCGACGGCTGGGCCTATGACATTGGCTACGGCGGGCTCGACCACGTCCTCGCCTCCGGCGTGGACGTCAACATCCTGGTGGTGGACACCGAGGTGTACTCCAACACCGGCGGCCAGGCCAGCAAGGCCACGCCCGTGGGCGCGGTGGCGCAGTTCGCCGCCTCCGGCAAAAAGACGGCGAAAAAGGACCTCGGCATGCTGGCCGCGGAGTACGGCAACGTCTATGTCGCCTCCATCGCCCTCGGCGCCAACCCCGCGCAGGCCATCACCGCCATCCGCGAGGCCGAGGAGCACCGCGGGCCCTCCATTATCATCGCCTATGCGCCCTGCATCAATCACGGCATCGTCAAGGGCATGGCCTATTCCCAGGCCGAGGCCAAGCTGGCCGTGGAGAGCGGCTACTGGTTCCTGTTCCGCTACAAGCCGGAGCTGAAGGCCGAGGGCAAGAACCCCTTCATCCTCGACAGCAAGGCCCCCGGCAAGCCCCTGGAGGACTTCCTCATGGGCGAGGTGCGCTACGCCGCGCTGCGCCGCACCTTCCCCGAGCAGGCGGAAGCGCTGCTGGACGCGGCCAAGGCCGACAGCGCCGCACGCTATCAGAAATACCTTGCGCTCTCGCAGCGCTGAGAAAGGGAGGAAAAACACATGGATGCAGTGAAGCAGCTCCGCTCCGCCGCGGGCGGCACCGCGCTCACGCTCAGGCCCGACTGGTTCGTGCTCACCGACGGCACGGCGGAGAGCTTCCCCCGGCTCGTCGGCGACGCCGCCCTCGCGGACAGCGGCAAAGTGAAGGTGTTCATCGACCACGAGACCCCCTGCGGCAGCGAAAAGTCCGGCAGCCGCCAGCGCGAGCTCATCAACTTCGCCGCCCAGCGCGGCTGTGAGCTCTACAACGGCTACGGCATATCCTACCAGCTGATGCTGGAAAAGCACGTGCGCGCGGGCGAGATCGTCGCCCACTGCGGCGCGTTCGGCAGCATCTACGCCTCGGCGGGCGCCGCGGCGCTCTCCCTCACCGCGGAGGAGATGGCCCGCGCCCTCGTCACCGGCGAAGTGACCGTCACCGTCCCGGAGGCCTTTACCCTCTCCGTCTCCGGGGCGCTCGGCAGGGGCGTGAGCGGCAAGGACGCCGCGCTCGACCTCCTGCCCCGCCTGGCGCCGGCAAAGGGCCGGCTGCTCGTGCTGGACTGCTCCGCCGCCGCCTGGGGCGCGGCCGACCGCGCGGCCTTCTGCCAGCTTCTCGGCCTCTGCGGCTGCTTTGCCGCGGTCGAGGGCGGCGCGCAGGGCGCGGACCTCGCACTTGACCTGGGCTCCGTGGTGCCGATGGCGGCCGGGCCCAACGACTTCACCAATGCCCGCCCCGCCGCCGAGTGCGGCGACGTGGCGGTGACGAGCGTGTTCATCGGCGGCTGCTCCCAGGGCCGCATCGAGGACATCCGCGCGGCTGTGAGCGTGATACGCGGCCGGCATGTGAAGCGCGGCGTGCGCGCGCTGGCCGCCTTCGCCAGCACGGAGGCCTATGTGGCCGCCGCCAACGAGGGATTGATAGCGCAGCTCCTCGACGCCGGCGTGCTGGTGATGAACCAGGGCTGCTCGGGCTGCTACGCCCACAGCCAGGGGCTCGCCGACGGCAGGGACACCGTCCTCAGCGCCGGCAGCAGGGCCTGCCCCAACTGCAACGGCGAGGGCGACGTGCCCACCTATCTGTGCAGCGCCGCCACGGCCATGGAGAGCGCCATCGCCGGCTACATCTGCCCGGCAGAGGCTTGAGGAGGAGAGAACGATGGAAAAAGTGTTCAGCGGCCGCGTCTGGCTGATGCGCAGGGACATAGACACCGACATCATCATACCCACCCAGTACCTGGGCCTGCCGATGGCCGAGATGTGCAGGCACGTCTTTGAGCCGCTCTATCCCGGCCTGGCGGAGCAGATACAGCCGGGAGACATCATCGTCGCCGGGCCCAACTTCGGCTGCGGCTCCTCGCGCGAGATGGCGCCGGAGGCGATGAAGACCGCCGGCATCCGCTGCGTGATCGCCCCCAGCTTCGCGCGCATATTCTTCCGCAATTCCTACAACAACGGCATGCTCCTGCTGGAGAACGACGAGCTCTATCAGCATGTACAGAACGGCGACACCGTCACCGTGGACCTCGAGCGGCTGTGCGTGGTGTTCGGCGATAAGGAGTTCAGGATACCGCAGATACCCGACAACCTGCTGGAGATCGTGGAAAACGGCGGCCTGGTGCAGACCTGCGAGAAGGAGAACCGCCTGGCTGCCGAGGGCAAACTGCCCGAAAAAAAGCCCCTGCCGCCCGCGCCGGAATATACCGGCGAGCACACCCTGGCCGAGAAGATACTGATGCGCAACACGCACAGCGCCAGTTTGCGCCCCGGCGACATCGTGATGGCCCGGCCCGACCGCCTGTTCGTGCTGGACATCTACACCGGCCCCGTCTATAAGAAGCTCAAGGGCATGGGCTACACGAAGCTGGCCGACCCGGAGAAGGACGGCGTCATCGACGACCACCAGATGCCCTGCGTGATGTTCGACGACCCCGAGAGCTACCGCTCCGGCTGCCGTCTCGCCGACGAGTACCATTTCGGTACGCACCTCATCGGCGAGGGCATCGGCCACCAGCTCATCCCCGAGCGGCGCTACGCAAGGCCCGGCGACGTGGTGTTCGTCACCGACAGCCACACCACCACCTACGGCGCGGTGGGCTGCTTCTCCACCGGCGTCGGCTATACGGAGATGGCTGCCGCCCTGGGCCGCGGGGAGATGTGGATCCGCGTCCCCTCCGCGATAAAAATACAGATCGACGGCCGCCTGCCCGAGGGCGTGATGAGCAAGGACGTCGTGCTGCGCGTGCTCGGCGACCTCACCGCCAACGGCGGCACCTACCGCTCGCTGGAGTTCTGCGGCAGCGCCGTGGACGAGATGAGCGTCGATTCCCGCCTCACCATCTCCAATATGGCCGTCGAGTGCGGCGCGAAAGCGGGCCTCTTCGCCCCGGACAAAAAGACCTGCGAGTACAGCGGAGTAGACCCAAAGGACGTGGAGTGGATGACCGTCGGCCCCGACGAGTGCTACGAGCGCGTGCTGCGCTACCGCGCTGAGGACTTCGTGCCAAACCTCTCCGTGCCGCAGTATGTCGACAACGTCCACCCCGTGACGGAGTACGAGGGCACGCCGGTGGACCAGATATTCCTCGGCAGCTGCACCAACGGCCGCCTGGAGGACATGGCCGTGGCCGCGAGGATACTGAAGGGGCATCACGTGCCGAACCACGTGAAGTTCATCGTCACCTGCGCCACCAACGCCATCTACAAGGCCGCCATGGAGGCCGGGTACATCCAGATATTCGCCGAGGCCGGCGCCATGGTCACGCAGCCCTATTGCAGCCTCTGCCAGGGCCGCGGCGGCGGCGTGGTGGGTGAAAATGAGGTTATCCTCGCCACCAATAACCGCAACTTCCTCGGCCGCATGGGCCCCGCCTCCAGCCGGATATTCCTCGGCAGCCCGGCGACCATCGCCGTGTCCGCCCTCACCGGGCGCATCACCGACCCGCGGGCTTTCATCGCGGCCCTGGACGCCTGAGCCGATAACAGCGCGGGCCCGGACAGCCTG
>DVOV01000229.1 GCA_018713375.1 Candidatus Scatomorpha stercorigallinarum
CAGCTTGGGCGGGCGAACGGGGGAACCCCTTGATAGGGTTCCCCCGGACCCCTTCCTGATCTTCCTTTATTATTTGGGGAGTTTCGCTCGCTGCGGCGAGCGACCAAGGGCGCTGCCCTTGGAACCCGCAAACTTTTGAAAAAGTTTGATCAAAACTTCAACTTACGCCGCGGGCGGGAACGTTGGCTGCGCTTAAACGTCCGTGCGCGACATTGTCGGCGGCGACACGCCGCGTGGAGGTAACACATGATAAACCGCGGAGAGATACTCGAGACCATCGAGATGATAGACCAGCAGCACCTTGACGTGCGCACGGTCACTATGGGCATCTCGCTTTTGGACTGCTGCGACAGCGACCCGAAGGCGGCCTGCCGCAAGATATACGACAAGATAACCACGAGCGCGAAGGACCTGGTGCGCGTGGGCGAGGAGATAGAGGCCGAGTTCGGCATCCCCATCGTCAACAAGCGCATCTCCGTCACGCCCATCGCGCTGGTCGCGGGCGCGAGCGAATGCGAGGACTACTTCTGCTTCGCCGAGGCGCTGGACAACGCCAGGCGCGAGACGGGCGTCAACTTCGTCGGAGGCTTTTCCGCCCTGGTGCAGAAAGGCATGACCCCCGCAGACGAGAAGCTCATCCGCTCCATACCCCGCGCCCTGGCTGAGACCGAGCTTGTGTGTTCCAGTGTGAACGTCGGCTCTACGAAGGCGGGCATCAACATGGACGCCGTCTCGCTCATGGGCCGCGTTATCAAGGAGACCGCCGAGCTGACCGCCGCCCAGGGCGGCTTCGGCTGCGCCAAGCTCGTCGTGTTCTGCAACGCCGTGGAGGACAACCCCTTCATGGCCGGAGCCTTCCACGGCGTCAGCGAGCCGGACCGCGTCATAAACGTCGGCGTCTCCGGGCCCGGCGTGGTCCACCACGCGCTCAAGGCCGTGCGCGGCGCGGACTTCGGCGTCGTGGCCGAAACCATCAAAAAGACCGCCTTCCGCGTCACTCGCATGGGCCAGCTGGTGGCCCAGGAGGCGTCCAGGCGGCTCGGCGTACCCTTCGGCATCGTCGACCTGTCCCTCGCGCCGACCCCCGCCGTAGGCGACAGCGTAGCGCGCATACTAGAGGAGATGGGCCTCGAGGTCTGCGGCACCCACGGCACGACGGCGGCGCTCGCTCTGCTGAACGACGCGGTCAAGAAGGGCGGCGTCATGGCCAGCTCCAGCGTGGGCGGGCTCTCCGGCGCATTCATACCTGTCAGCGAGGACGAGGGCATGATAGCCGCCGCCCAGAGCGGCACGCTCACGCTCGACAAGCTCGAGGCCATGACCTGTGTGTGCTCCGTCGGCCTCGACATGATAGCCGTGCCGGGCTCCACCAGCGCCGAGACCGTCAGCGCCATAATCGCCGACGAGGCGGCCATCGGCATGATAAACCAAAAGACCACGGCTGTCCGCATCATCCCCGCCCCCGGCATGGATGTGGGCGACACGGTGGAGTTCGGCGGCCTGCTGGGCAGCGCGCCCGTCATGCCGGTGCACACCGAGTCGAGCTACGACTTCATCCACCGCGGCGGACGCATCCCGGCGCCCATCCACTCGCTGAAGAACTGAGGTGCTCTGTGGAAAAGGCCAAGATGGACAGAATTTCGGAGCTCACCGCCTTATCCAGGCAGCGCGAGCTGACCGAGGAGGAGCAGGCCGAGCGCAAGGCCCTGCGTGAGGAGTACCTTGCCGACTGGCGGCGCGGCACGCTGGACGTGCTGGAGAACACCTACGTGGTGGGGCCGGACGGGAAGAAGCGCAAGCTGCAAAAGAAGCAGTAAAAGCAACAGATGAGGGCTCCGGCATTTCTGCCGGAGCCCTTTTGGTTTGCACAAGCGCCTGTTTATAACACGGCGTTCGGCGGTTCACTTACCTATGCGGCTGTAAACTATCATGTCGGCGATGGCGTTGATGTCGGCGTCGGTCAGCTCGACTCCGTACTCGAGGCCGAAAATGTGCTCGGCGAAGAAGGAGTTCTCGAGATAGACATAGACGTACGCGCTCTCGCCGTTGGAGGAGATGGTGACCTCGGTGCCGTCCTGTGTCTTGTAGAGACGGGTCGTGAAGGTGGTCAGGTCGTCCTCGGCGCTCACGACGTCGGCGCCGCTCGAGAGGGTGCCGTACATGGAGTTGTAGCCGTAGCAGAGCACACGCTCACCGGTGGAGAGCAGGTCGAAGTAGTAGCTCACGCAGAAGGTGCCGTCGTCGTACCAGTAGACCTTGTCGAAGCCGACGGGGGTCTTGGCGAAAATGTTGTCGGAGCCGGCAAACTCGGCGGTCAGCTCGGCTAGGCCCTCGTTGGTATAGAAGCCTTCGCCGGTGATGCCGGTGGTGTCGGAGCTCCAGGCGGAGCTGGTGTCGCTGAGCAGGTCGAGGTCATACTTGGCTGCGATCTCCTCGAGCTTCGCGGCCATCGTCGCGTCCTTCACGCCGTAACGCCAGGCGTAGTCGCCGTAGGAATCGGGGATCGACATGCGCTCGGCCCATTCGTTCAGGACTTCCACGGTCTCCTGGGAGATGGCGCGTGTCTCGATGAGTGTCCACTCACCGTCGCGCATGTCGTAGAGTTCGGCGGTGTAGGTGCCGTCGCCGTTGTCGGTAATGACCGCGTTTTCGTATTCCTTGACCACGTCGGGCGGGGCGTAATTGGCCGAGATGTACTCGTTGCTCCAGTCCGACCACTCGTTCCAGGCGTCGCGGCTGTTCTCAACGCGCTCAGATATGCTCGGGTCCAAACCCTCGGGCACGGCCTGAGGCTTGGTCAGTGATATGTAGTTGCTGTCTGGGATGAGCAGGGCGCGCATGCCGAAGAGGTCGGCGGCATAGGCCGCGGCCGCCAGGGCGAGCATGAGCACGACCACCACGGCCAGCACCAGGATGCGGCGCGGAGTGTGAGTCCTTGCCTTGTCGTCGTTGCGTGTAGTCATTTCAAGTACCTCCGTCAAAAGGTCGCCGGAG
>DVOV01000230.1 GCA_018713375.1 Candidatus Scatomorpha stercorigallinarum
GCCTTACGATAGAGCTGGCCGCAGGCAGTTGCCTCCAGGCGCAGCCTGGCCCCTCGACCCCACCGCCTTTTGTAAAAGGCGGCCGAAAACTTCAGATAGAAAGGCGCACCGCGCAGGCCGCGTAGAGCAAAACCCGAGGAGCAGAAGCTCCTCGGGTTTTCTGTTATAAGTTTCTGCAAACTTCACCGTAGCCCAGGCCGCAGGCAAGTACCAGCGGCCGTTGGCCGCCCTCCAGGCGCTGCCTGGTTAGAAGAGGTCGTCGCCGCTCTGGTTGCCGAGGCCGGGGTGGAGGTCGAAGCGGACGGCGCCGACGCGGGCCTTGCCATTGACGGCCTCGGCCACCATGTACGTGCCGCGGATGCCGAAGCCGCCGCAGAGCTCTATGGCCGTGCAGCCCGCCTCCGCCATTTCGACCGCGGCGGCGACGCCCTGCTCGTAGGTCTCCACGCCTATCGACGTGAGGCGCACTCCGGGGGTCTCCACCGTGCCGCGGTGCACCGCCGGGTCCGCGCCGGGGGCTATGAATATGAATGCAGCTTCCAGCATGGCTATCGCTCCTTATTTTTTGTTGGGGATGTGTATCGCGCGGCCCTCCGCGGCCAGCGCCGCCTCGTGCAGGGCCTCCGCCACCGTGGGATGGCAGTGTATGGTGCCGATGAGCTCGTCCAGCGTGGCCTCAAGCTTTATCGCCAGCGCGGCCTCCTCGATGAGGTCCGTGGCGCGGTCGGCGAGGATGTGCACGCCGAGAATCTCGCCGTACTTCGCGCCCGCGACGACCTTTATCATGCCGTCCGTCGCCCCGCTGACCAGGCTGCGGCCATTCGCGCTCGTCGGGAAGCGGCCGACCTTGTACTCGATGCCGAGCTCCTTGCAGCGCTCCTCGGTGAGGCCGACGCAGGCGAACTCCGGCCCGACGTAGGCGCAGCTCGGGCTCTCGTCCGGATTGAACGACGCATTGCCGCCCATGGCGTTCTCCGCCGCTGCCTCGCCCATGGCCATCGCCGCGTGCGCCAGCATCAGCTTGCCGTTGCAGTCGCCCACGGCGTACACGCCGGGGACGTTGGTCTCCATGCGCTCGTTGACCTGGATGTAGCCCTTTTCCGCCTTTATCCCAGCCTTATCGAGGCCGAGGCTGGCCGTGTTCGGCCCGCGGCCCACGCTGAGCAGCACCTTTTCCGCGGAAATGACGCGCTCGCCGGCGGGCGTTTTGACCTTTACCTCCGCGCCCTGCGGCGTGTCCTTCACGCTGAGGACCGTGGAGCTCGTCAGTATCTCCATGCCCGCGGCCTCCAGCTGCGCGGTGACCAGGCCCGTGAGCTCGGCGTCCATCAGCGGCAGCAGCTTCGGCAGCATCTCCACCACCGTCACCTTCGAGCCGAAGCGCTGGTACGCGCTGCCGAGCTCTATGCCTATAACGCCGCCGCCGATGACGAGCAGGCTCTCGGGGATGTGGTCGAGCGTGAGCGCGCCGGTGGAGTCGATGCAGGCCTTGGATTCCTTGACTCCGGGGATGCCGGGGATAATGGGGTAGGACCCCACCGCGATGATGATTTTGTCCGCCGTTAGGGATTTGTCCCCCACTTTGACGGTATTGGGGCCGGTGAATACGGCGTCGCCCTCCACAACGGTGATCTTGTTCGCGCGCATGAGGGCGCGAACGCCGCCGGTGAGCGTGTCGCTCACGCGCTGGCGGTTGGCCTGTACCTTTGCCCAGTCTATGGCCACGTCGCGGCCGAGGATGCCGATGTCCTGCGAGTGAGTGGCCTCGTGGTAGACCTCCGCCGAGTGCAGCAGGGCCTTGGTGGGCATGCAGCCGCGGTTGAGGCAGGTGCCGCCTATCTTGTCCTTTTCCACGAGCGTGACCTTGGCGCCGAGCTGCGCCGCCCTTATCGCGGCGACGTAGCCGCCGGGGCCGCCGCCGAGGACGAGGACGCTGCCGCTCTCGGCCGCGGGGGCCTTTTCAGCCGCCGGGGCCGCCGCGGCGGGGGCGGCGCTGCCGCCGTCCGGCACCGCGTCGCCCGCCTGGCCTATAAAGGCGATGCGCTCAAGGCACTTGGCGCTGCCGCCGGCCGGGACGTAGATTTTCAGCAGCGTTCCGGAGGCGGAGGCCTCGATGGTGTTGGTGAGCTTGTCGGTTTCCACCTCGAAGAGGGGCTCGCCCTCCTTTACGGCGTCGCCCTCGTTCTTCAGCCATTTGCTGACCGTGCCCTCGGTCATGGTCAGGCCCAGCTTGGGCATTACGATCTCTTTTGCCATGTTTTCCTCCTTATGCCAGCAGCAGCGCGGGCTTTTCCATCAGCTTTTTCACGCGCTGCAGGAACTGCGCGGCCACAGAGCCGTCGATGACGCGGTGGTCGGCGGTGAGCGAGAGGTTCATGATGGGCCGCACGCAGATCTCGCCGTCCACCACCACGACCTTGTCCTCCATGGTGTTCACGCCGAGGATGGCCACCTCCGGCTGGTTGATGATGGGCGTGAAGCTCTCGATGCCGTACATGCCGAGGTTGGTGATGGTGAAGGTGCCGCCGGTGAGGCGGTCCATGGGCAGGCCGCCCTTGCGCGCGAGCGTGGCCAGCTCCTTGACCTCGGCGGAGATCTCCGTCAGGCTCTTTTTGTCCGCGTCGCGCACATTGGGGACGACGAGGCCGTTGTCGAGCGCCACCGCCACGCCCATGTTGACGTAGTGCTTGTAGATGATCTTGTTGTCCTCCACCGAGCAGTTGAGCAGGGGGAACTCGGTGAGGGCCTTGGCCACGACCTTGACGAGGATGTCCGTATAGCTGACCTTGATCTCCTCGCTCTTAAGCTGCTCGCGCAGTTTTTTCAGCTCCGTCATGTCGATGCCGAGGTTGAAGGTGACGGTGGGGCTGGTCATGTGCGAATTGAGCATGTTGCGGGCGATGGCCTTCCTCATGCCGTTCATGGGCACGGCCTCCTCGCGCGGCCCGGCCTCGGCGGGGGCGGAGCCGCCCTTCTGCACGGCGGCGAGGATGTCCGCGGCCAGCACGCGGCCGTGCGCGGGCACGTCCTTCAGGTCGAGGCCGATGTCGGCGGCCACCTTGGCCGCGAGCGGGCTGGCCTTGACTTTGGGCTCCTCCGGCGCGGCCGGAGCTGCCGACGCGGCCTCGGCGGGCTTGTAGTTTTTCACGTCCTCCTCGGTGACGCGGCCCTTGGGGCCGGTGCCGGGGATGAGGGCGATGTCGATGCCCAG
>DVOV01000231.1 GCA_018713375.1 Candidatus Scatomorpha stercorigallinarum
CTTCATCCCCGACGAGGACGCCAGCGAGCCCAGCGAGGCCGCCAGCTTCTCCCTCCTGAAGGAGCAGCTGATGAGCGTGCTGGACACCCTCACCCCCCGCGAGAAAAAGGTGCTGGAGCTGCGCTTCGGCATCGTGGACGGCCGCACCCGCACGCTGGAGGAGGTCGGCAAGGAGTTCAACGTCACGCGCGAGCGCATCCGCCAGATCGAGGCCAAGGCCCTGCGCAAGCTCCGCCACCCCAGCCGCAGCAAAAAGCTCCGCGACTTCCTGAACTGAGAGGCGAGCGATGCCCTTTACCCTCGAAACGCTCGATTTCCTCTCCCTCAACCGCGCCATGAACTCCCGCGAGTGGTTCCACGCGCACCGCGCGGAATACGAATCGCTGGTGCTCGAGCCGCTCGCGGAGCTCACGCTCGCCCTTGCCCCCGCCCTGGCGGACATCGACCCCGCCATCGTCTGCGACCCCCGCGTGGGGAAGAGCATCTCGCGCATCTGGCGGGACACGCGCCGGGGCCCGGACCTGCCCATCTACCGCGACGTGATGTGGTGCATCTTCCTGCGCGAGAAATACGCCGCCCTTCCGGGTTTCTGGTTCGAGTTCTCCCCGCGCGCACTGCGCTGGGGCTGCGGCTGGTACCAGACCCCGCCGGAGGTGATGGACGCCGCGCGCACGCTGATAAAGGAAAACGGCCCCGCCTGGCAAAAAGCGAAAAAAGCCGCGCTCGCCCGCCCGGACTTCGCCCTGGAGGACACGCGCTACAAGCGCACGCGCCACCCGGACGCGCCGGAGTACGAGCGCGCCTGGCTCGACCAGCGCAGCCTCTGCCTGACGCACGAGGAGGGTGGTATCGACGCCCTCTTCGCCCCCGACCTCGCGCAGCAGGTGTCGGACGGCTTCCGCGCCATGTCCCCCGTGTACGGCTTCTTCATTTCCGCCTGGTCGCGCGTCCCCCGGGAGCGCCTCCAGCGCTGACAAAGGGGCTCAGCCATGAAAAAGAAACTGCTGAGCGCCGCGGCGCTGCTGCTCGTGGCCGCCGTGGGCGCCTATTTCTGTTGGCCCGTCCGCCTGCTGCCGGACGGCGAGGATCTCGGCGAGCTTGAAATCACCTATCTGGAGCACAGCGCTGAGGACGGCGAGCTCAGCGGCATATCCTAGCGCTACCGCCTGACGCCGGACATGCCCGAGTACGCGGAAGCGCTCGAGCTGCTGCAAATGAGCCGCTGCCACCCCAAACTGGGCACCTTCCTCGGCCGGGGCAGCATCGGCGGCGCTTACCGCCTCATGACCGTCTACGTCTCCACGGGCGACAGCGTCATGCTCACGGAAGTGGGCGAGGTGTCCGTCAACGGCCGCGTCTACCGCTGCCAGGCCAAGCCCCTGCTCCACGCCATCCGCGGCCTGCTCGCCTCCGTCCCCCAGTTGACAGTATAATCAACTTACTTAACTAAATCAACCCGTGATTTTCCGCCTCCCCAAGCGCCCCGGCCCGCCGGGGCGCTTTTCCTGTTGACATACTTAGAGCAACAAGGTATATTATACATAGACCATCTATGTAAGGAGGCGGCGGCATGGACAAAAACCTTCTGGGCGGCAGTACGGTGCTGATGCTGCTTTCCCTGCTCAGCGAGGGCGACCGCTACGGCTACGACATCATCCGCGAGCTGGCCGCGCGCAGCGAGAACGTGTTCCAGATGCGCGAGGGCTCGCTCTATCCGGTGCTGCACCGGATGGAGGCCCAGGGCTGGGTCAAGGCGTATGAGAAAGAGGCGGAAAACGGCAAAAAGCGGCGCTATTACCGCATAACCTCCTCGGGCAAAAAGCAGCTCACCGCCGAGCGGCAGCAGTGGGAGGAGTTCACCAGTTCGGTGGAAAAGGTGATAGGGGGTGGCGCGCGTGCATTTGCCTGAGTGGGACGAGTTTATTTCCCGGGTAGTACGCCAGGTGCGCTTCACGCCCGACCGCCGGGGCATCAAACGCGAGCTGGAAGCGCACTTGGAGGACGCCGCGGCCCAGCGCATGGCCGGCGGGGCGGACGCGCGCCAGGCCGCCGCCGAGGCTGTGGCCAGCATGGGCGACCCCGAAGAGATAGGCCGCGAGCTGAACCGCGCCCACAACCAGTTCATCGGCTGGACATGGCTGATATCCAAATGGACATTTATAGTCGGCGTGGTTGTGATGGGCCTCTCCGGAACGCTGTTCCTCCTGCCTACCGTTCTATTCGGCAGCGCCGCGCCGCAATATACGAGCTTCGACAGGTTTTACGGCGTGGGCGAGCCGGTGTGCATAGTGGACGTGGACGAAAGCCGCGAATTGAGCCACCGCACGGTGACTCTCGACGAGGTGCTCATATACGAGGGCGGCTATGTGGAAATAAGAACCATGACCGAATACCCCTCCTTCAGCCGCCTGCCGGAGGTCTGGTGGGAGGCGAGCTATATACGCGACGACACGGGCGCGGAATATCCCGTAGATCGCTTCCGCGTGAACGGCAACTACGGCTCCGGCGTCGACTATGTGCAGTTCATGACGCGGATGTACACCAGTCTCGAGTACATGAACAGCGGCGAGCACTCGCCGGACGCCGTGGGCATAAGCGAGGACGCCCGCACACTGTGGATTGGCAGCGAGTACACGGGCATGGAGCTCGAGTTCGAGGTCGAGATAGGCGATTGGGGGGCCGCGGCATGAACAGGAAGAGGATTTTTGCCGCTGCGGCTTACATAACGGTAATTATAATATATTCCGTGTTTGTATTCTTCCTCATAGACCCGTATATGGATCTCGAGAGCGCGTATTCGGCCTATCTGGAGGGGCACAACCTGCCGGAGCCGTCCATAGTGCGCACGGAGGAGTCCAGCGCGCTCGTGAGGGTGTACGCGGCCGGGAGGGGCTATGTCTCCGCGCAGTACTTCGAAAAGGGCGCGGCCTTCTATACGATAGGCTGGGGACTTTTGCCGGGAGAGCTGCTGACGAAGGACAACACGGTGGCGTACTTCTTCGACGACCTCGGCATCGTGCTTGGGGCCTGCGACGTGCCGGGCGCGACGCAGGTGCGCTTTGAGCTCTGGGCCCCGGGGGATGGATACAGGGACATAACCGTGCCGCTGAACCTCGACGGCTGCTTTATCTATGAGCACGGCGCGGACTACGTGGGCGAGGACCCCTTCGTCACGCGCGCCGAGGCCCTGGACGCGGACGGGAACGTGCTGGACATCGCCACGGAGGCCGACTGGGACTACGACGAATACCTGCGAAGCGAGTATAACAGGGCGCATTAGGCAAAAAATATGAGTACAGGCGAAAAATAAATGCACTTTTTACTTGCAATGCGCCGCGCTATATGCTAAAATACACCTTGCGCTTTGTAACCACGTTTCGTGCTCAAGGCAGCTCTATCAGAGGTGAGGAACAATGAAGGAAGGCATCCACCCCAAGTATTATAAGACCACTATCAGGTGCGCCTGCGGCAATGTCATCGAGACCGGCTCCACCCGCGAGAACATCTCCGTTGAAATTTGCTCCAAGTGCCACCCGTTCTATACCGGCAAGCAGAAGCTGGTCGATACCAGCGGCCGTGTTGACAAGTTCAACAAGAAGTACGGCATCAAGTAATTACGATGAACGGCTGTGTCCGCCCGGCGCTGTGCGCGGGGCGGACATGCTTTTTGCGGGGTGAAAACTATCAACGATACAACGAAGAAAAAAGAACGCGCCGTCCTGGCCGGCCTCGCGGCGGCGAGCATGTCCCCGGCCGAGCGCTCGGGCGAGATATCGATGGAGGAGCTGGCCGCGCTGGTGGAGACCGCGGGCGGAGAGTGCGTGGCCTCGCTTTTGCAGCAGCGCGCCGCGCCCGACCCGCGCACCTTCATCGGCGAGGGCAAGGTGGCCGAGCTGAAGGAGCTCATAGCCAACGCGGACTGCCAGCTCGCCGTTTTCGACAACGAGCTCACGCCCAGCCAGATGCGCGTCCTCGGCGAGGAGCTCGGCGTCCGCGTGCTCGACCGCAGCGGACTGATACTTGACATCTTCGCCCAGCGCGCGAGGACGCGCGAGGGCCAGCTACAGGTTGAGCTCGCGCAGTACGAATACCTCCTGCCGCGCCTTACCGGCATGTGGACGCACCTTGTGCGCCAGACAGCCTCGGGCGGGGCCTCGCCCATAGGCACGCGCGGCCCCGGCGAGACGCAGTTGGAGACCGACCGGCGGCACATCCGCCGGAAAATACAGAAGCTGCGCGAGGAGCTCGAGCAGGTGCGCAAGGTGCGCTCGGTCCAGCGCCGCCGCCGCGAGCGGAACGCCATGCCGGTCGTGGCGATAGTCGGCTACACCAACGCGGGCAAGAGCACGCTGCTGAACACGCTCACGGGCGCGGACATCCCGGCGAACGACCGCCTTTTCGACACGCTGGACACCACCACCCGCCGCCTGCAGCTGGACGAGGCGCAGGAGGTGCTGCTCTCGGATACCGTCGGCTTCATCCGCAAGCTGCCGACGCACCTTGTCGAGGCCTTCAAGGCCACGCTGGAGGAGCTCAAATACGCCGACGTGCTGTTGCACGTCATCGATATCTCCAGCCCGGACATGCGCACGCAGATCGAGGTCGTGGAGGAGCTGATAAACCAGCTCGGCGCGGGCGCCACGCCCTGCATCCGCGTCTACAACAAGTGCGACCGCTACCTGGGCGAGCTGCCGCACGGGGAGAACACCGTCTGCCTGAGCGCGAAAACCGGCGAGGGCACATCGGAGCTCGTGCGCGCCATCGCCGCCGTCCTCGGGCGGGAGAGCCGGCGCGTCACGCTCCGCCTGCCCTACGACCGCGGCGGCGTGTTGGAGACGCTGCGGCGGGAGGCCGCCGTCACCGCCGTGGACTACCGCGAGGACTGCATGGAGGTCGCCGTCACCGTCAAGCCCGAGCTCTGGGGCCTCGTGCGGGATTACGTAACAGAAGATTGAATAAATTATGTAAACCTACCGCCCCAAACGCGCCCACACTCGCCGCAGGTGCGCAAGATTGCGCCGGCGGGGCAAAATATGCTTGCATTCGGCGCGCAAACATGCTATAATACCAAGGCTTTGAGTAAAAGCACAGTTTGGACGGTCCGCTGCCGAGGCACAGAGCCCGCCGGTCATGAACGTCCGTAATCGAAAGAGGGATCACTATGGATCTGGTCAAGACCCTGACCGAGCAGTACATGAAGAGCGAACTGCCCGAAATGAACGTCGGCGACACCGTGCGCGTCACCGTCCGCGTCAAGGAAGGCAACCGCGTCCGCAACCAGGCCTTCGACGGCACCATCATCGCCAAGAAGCACGGCGGCATCAACGAGACGATCACCGTCCGCCGCATCAGCTACGGTGTTGGCTGCGAGAAGGTGTTCCCCGTGCATTCCCCCACGATCGTTTCCGTGGAGACTCTGCGCCGCGGCAAGGTCCGCCGCGCCAAGCTGTACTACCTGCGCGACCGCGTGGGCAAGAAGGCGAAGGTCAAGGAGCGCATCTGAGCGAAAAAAGAGGGCTCGCCGTGAGCCCTCTTTTTTCATTTTGCCGCTACTCCGCAAAGAAGTAGCGGCGTTTTTTCTCTGTGCCGCGGCCGTATTCGATGGCGCGCACGGGGCAGCGGCTGATGCAGGCCATGCAGTGCGTACACTTCCCCTGCCAGACGGGCCGCCCGTTTTCGATGACGATGTCGTTCACGGGGCAGACGGAGGCGCATTTTCCGCAGGAGATGCAGCCGTCCGTGGCGCGGAAGGCGCGGTCTTTGATGATGAAGCGGTAAAAGACGCGGTTTACTGCCCCGCTCTTCAGCCGGTCGAGCGCGCCGGCGCTGTGGGCGGGGAGGGGCTCCCCGCGGCGGATGCAGTCTGCGCCGCGCTCGAGCACGGGCTCGGCCCGGGCGACGATACCGGCGCTCTCCTCCTCGCCGGGGGCGGAGAAGAGGGCGATGTAGTTCTCGGGCATCACGACTTCCAGCACGCCGCGGAACTCAAGGCCCTTGTCCGCGCAAAGCGCGCGCAGCGCGGGCTCCGCGTTGCCTATCTCGCTGCCGCAGGTCATGACAAAATACGCCTCGCGGCTGCCGTTGAGGCGCGCGGCGCGGATAAATGAGGCGAACACGCGCGGTATCTGCCAGCCGTAGGTGGGCGAGACGAACACCCAGGGGCGCCCGGAGCTGAGCTCGGCGGCGACGCCGTTTTTGATATACGCGAAGCAGTCCAGGCAGTCCTCATCGAGCCGGCGTGCGAGGTATTTTGCGCAGTGGGCGCTGTTGCCGGTGCCGGTATAGTAGACGATCATGTACATCCCTCCGCGGACAGCATACCACGGCCGGCGCGCCGGCGCAAGCATAATGCCGCCGGCAGGACTCATATAATCAACCACGAAAAGCCGGGAGTGGTGTATATGAGGACAGACATCGAGGAGCGCGCCGTGAGGCTCGCGGAGTACATAACGGAAAACCGCGCCACCGTCCGCGCCGCCGCCAAAGCCTTCGGCGTCTCCAAGTCTACGGTACATACAGAAGTGATAAATTAGAACGGTTGGTATGGGCGATACAGTAAGCGCCCATATAGGCAAGCAGGCGGCATAGATCAGCACCGGGGACGGGCTGGCCTATGCCGCCTATTTCGTTTTGGAGGGAAGGGGTACAGCTGCACCTATGCAGGCTATACCAGCTTCCCGACAAAATAGGGGTTTCCAAAGGGGATGCCCCTTTGGCACACGACTTTGCAACGCAAAGTGTAGTGTGTTATACCTGCTGTCACGGCTGGCGGGTAAAATGAGAGTTTCGCCGGATGGAAACGCTCACTTTGCCCGGCAGGAAAACGGGCAGGTTTTTGCGAATGGGGGTAAGCAAAAAGCTGGGTGGTTTCGGGAGTGGCAGCGGGGATATACAAGTGAGCTATCCGAGTCAACTTAGCTAATTTCGATATATTGGGGCATTGATGTGTAGAAATTCCCGTTCTTCTGGGAATATGCTATCTTTAAATTTCTCTTTATAGATACTAAGACGGCTTTTGCTGTGTGCAGT
>DVOV01000232.1 GCA_018713375.1 Candidatus Scatomorpha stercorigallinarum
AACGGCTCGTTTTACGCCGCCGGCCTCATACTGCCCATGGGCTTCGGCCAGAGCACGGGCAGCGCCCTCAGCTGGGGCAGCAACTTTGAGGCCAATTACGGCTTCGTGGGCGGCAGCAACTTCGGCCTTGCCGTGGCGGCCATCGGCTTCATCGTCGGCAGCGTGTTCGGCGTCATCTACCTCAACATAGCCACGCGCAAGGGCCTCGTCAAGCCCCGCCGCGCGGAGGCCGCGGAGCGCGACCGCATTATCGTCGAGGACCCGGACGAGATACCCAACAGCGAGAGCATCGACAAGCTCACCGTGCAGCTCTGCCTGGTGGCATTGGCCTATGCCGGGGCTTACGGCATCATGCTGCTCCTGGCCGCCGTGCCCATCAAGGCCGTGGGCGACCTCGCCTGGGGACTCAACTTCCTCTGGGCGCTGGTGGCCGCCTTCCTCATCAAAACGGCCATGGCCGCGCTGAAGAAAAAGAACGTCATCCGCCGCTACTATACGAACAACCACCTGATGGACCGCATCAGCGGCACGATGTTCGACGCGATGATCGCCGCCGGCATCATGGCCATAGACATCGAGGACGTAATCGCCAACATCTATCTGCTCATAGTCACCTGCATTATCGGCACGATCGTGACCTTCTGGTACGTGCGCAAGGCAACGAAATACACCTACAAGGGCTATGAAATTGAGAGTTTCCTCACGAATTTCGGCACCCTCACGGGCACGCTCAGCACCGGCATGGTGCTCCTGCGCGAGATCGACCCCGATTTCGTCACGCCCGCCAGCAGCAACATCGTGCTGCAGAACATCCCCTCCATCGGCTTCCTGGCCCCGCTGCTGCTGACGCTGGGCTTCGCCGCCAGCAGCCTTACGAACACCTTCATCATGTTCGCCGTCTACCTGATACTGTTCACGGCCTATAACGTGTTCCTCTTCCGCCGGCGCATCTTCAAAAAGCGCTACGCCAACAAGCCGGAGGAGGTCTGGACGGAGTGAGCGCCGAGCACAAAGCGCGCAGGAAGCCGGACGCCTATTACCGCCGCATCTATGCGCTCTTCCGCCCCATTTTCCGTCTGGTCGCCTGGGGCGCTTACGGCGTCCGGGTCCGCCGGCCCGTGCGCTACTCCGAGCCGGTGCTGATACTGGCGAACCACACCAGCGACCTCGACTTCACGGACGTGGCCGCGCACATCGCCAACCACATGTATTTCGTCACGAGCGACCATGTGACGGCCATGGGCCTTTTCGGGACGCTCTTCGACCGCTGGTTCGACCCCATCAAGGTCACCAAGGGCTCGAGCAAGACCGGAGGCGTCATCGACATCATGCGCCGCCTGCGCCGCGGCAACTGCGTGCTCCTCTTCTGCGAGGGCCGGTTGAGCCACAACGGCCGCAGCACTTACATCGCCCCCGCCACGGCCAAGCTCGCCAAAAGCGTCCGCTGCAGGGTCGTCACCTTCCGGGCCTCCGGCGGCTTCTTCATCGAGCCCCGCTGGCAGAATTATCTCAACCGCGGCAAGCTCTTCTCCGCCGGCATCGTGAACGAATACAGCGCCTCCGAGCTCTCCGCGATGACGAACGAAGAGGTGCTCGAGCGTATCCGCGCCGACCTATACGTGGACGCCTACGCCGAGCAGGAGCAGCGGATGCAGCGCTTCAAATTCAGGCACGGCGTGCGGGACATCACCCGCTACTACGACGTCTGCCCCCGCTGCCGCAGCGTAGACGCGCTCAGCACGGAGGGCGACGGCATGGCCGTCCGCTGCTCGTGCTGCGGCTATGAGCTGACGATGGACAGCTGCGGCTTCTTCCACGGCGAGGGCGGCCTCGTGCGCACCTGCCCGGACTGGGAGGCGCTCCAGCTCGAAACTTACCACACGCTCTTTGAGCGCGGCGAGTTCTTCCGCGAGGATGGCGTGGAGCTCCTCTCCATCGGCGAGGGCTTTGAACAAGCGCCCGTCTGCACCGGCGAGCTCGTGAGCAGCGCGGAGGGCCTCAGCATCGGCGGCGTGCTCTATCCCTTCCGGGAAATGACCCCGCCGGAAATACTCAGCGGCGGCCGGAAGCTCGAATTCACCTGCGCCGGCAGCAGCTACATGCTTCAAAAGGAGCGCGCCTGCCTCAACAAATACGTCGAGCTCTACCACTGGGCCGTGAATAAATGACCGCCAAAAGCCGGCGGGGGAGCACCTCTCCCCCGCCCTTTTCATATCCTCTTTTCGCACTCCCCCGCCAGCGGGCAGGCTTCGCAGCGCGGCGTCTTTTTGCAGCAGCGTATCCCCAGCTCCAGCAGCAGCCAGTGCAGCGCGCCGCTCACCTCCGCCTCCGCCGGCAGCGCGGCGGCGAAAAACGCCCGTATCTCCGCGTCCGAGGCAAAACCATGCCCCATCCGCGCCAGTATCCGCCGAGTGTAGGCGTCCACCACGAACACCGCCCGCCGGAAGGCGTAGAGCAGTATCACGTCCGCCGTCTCCTCCCCCACGCCGCGGATGCCCAGAAGCTCCGCGCGCAGGACGTCCGTGGGCACACTGGCGAGCGCCTCGCGGCTGTAGCCATAACGCGCGTACCACTCCGTCAGCGCGCGCACCGTCCGCGCCTTGCCCTTACAGAAGCCGCAGGGCCGGATATGCCCCTCCAGCTCCTCCTGCCCCATGGCGGCGATATTGGCCGGCGACAGCGCCCCGCCCATGGCGGCGCAGGTGCGCTGGACGTTCGTCCAGGCCGTGTTCTGCACCAGCACCGCCTGGAACATCACTGTGTAGGCGTCCTCCGACCACCAGGGCGGCCGCCCATAGGCCGCCAGCAGCCGCCCATATAGCCCCTCGGCGCTCAGCATGGCTCATCCCCCTGGCAGCGCGGGCAGAAAACGCTGCTGCGCCCGCCGATGACCATCCGCCTCAGCGTCGCGCCACAGGCCGGGCAGGGGTCTCCCTCATGGCCATACACCTGCAGATACGGCGTGTTGCGGTATTCCTGCCCCTTCGTGGCGAGGTAATCCTCCGCCGAAATGGCGTTCTTCTCGATAAAATAGGCCAGCCGCTCCGGTATGGCCGCCGCCAGCCGCCCCCACTCCTCCGCCGAGAGCGTATCGGCCGCCCGCGCCGGGTGTATGCGCGCGGCGAACAGTATCTCGTCCGAGTAGATGTTTCCGATGCCGGCCACCGCCTCCTGCTCCATCAGGCACTCCTTGACGGCCTTTTTGCGAGCGCCGAACCGGCTTTGCAGGTATCCTGCCGTCAGCGCCGGGTCAAAGGGCTCCGGCCCCAGCTTTCCCGCGCCGCTGCGCTCGTCCTCCTCTCCCGCCTCCAGCAGCCAGAAGCGCCCGAAGCGCCGCATGTCGGAAAATCGCAGCTCCTCCCCGCCGTCGAGCGCGAACACCACGTGCGTGTGCCGCTCCTCGGGATGATCCGCCGGCGCGAGCAGCAGGCAGCCCGTCATACGCAGGTGCAGCGTCACGCGCCCTCCGTCCGCCAGCAATATGCTGAGGAATTTCCCCCTTCTCCCCAGGCCGGCGATCTCCCGCCCGGCCAGGCGGGCGCAGAACTCCTCCGCACCCGGATGCGCTACCACCTCCGGCCGGCGGAAGCTCACGCGCTCTATCCTCCGCCCTGCGCAGAGCGGCCCGAGCACGCGCCTTACCGTCTCCACCTCCGGCAGCTCAGGCATGGCTCTCCTCCTTCCGCGCGGAGCGCTTTATCTGCTCGTGGTAAAAATAATTCACCACCACCGGCGGCGCGTCAAACGGCCGCGACATGCTGTCGTCGTTGGTCACATAGTCCAGCCCCAGCGAGCGCGTGAACTCCCGCAGCTGCGCGTCCAGCGCCTCCCAGTATTCCCTGCGCCCGCGGTCGTAGATGTCGCGGTAGAGCGGCAGCAGCCGCGGGTACTTTTCGCCTATGTACCCCATGATAACGCCCTTGAAGCTCCCCCGCAGGTTGAGGTTTTCCAGCCAGATAAGGTTGCAGATGCCCTTCGCGCGCCGGATGATGTCCTCCACCTCGCTGATGCCGGGGAAGATGGGCGAGATGAAGCAGGTCGTGCGCACGCCCGCGCGGTGGAATTCCTCCATCGCCCGCAGCCGCCGCCCAATGGAGACGGCGCGGTCCATGTCGTCCTTGAAGCCCTCGTCCAGCGTGTTCACGGACCAGGACACCCGCGCGCCGGGAAAGCTCTTTATGAGCTCCAGGTCGCGCAGCACCAGGTCGCTCTTGGTGGCGATGCTGAGCTTTATCCCGCTGCCCTGCAGCTGCTCCAGCAGCGCCCTCGTGCGGCCGTACTCCGCCTCCTGCGGCAGGTAGGGGTCGGTGACTGAGCCGAAAAACAGCTCCTTCCCCGCCAGGCGCGCGGGGTTTTTGATCTCCGGCCAGTATTTCACGTCCAGAAACTCGCCCCAGGGCTCCGTGTGCCCCGTGAAGCGCTTCATGAACGACGCATAGCAGTAGCGGCAGCCGTGCGTGCAGCCCACATAGGGGTTGACGGAGTAATCGCTCACCGGCAGGTTCGACTTCGTCAGTACGCTCTTGACTTCAATTGTCCTTATCAGCGGCTCCATGCACTTCTCCTTCCTCCCAGACCATCTTTATGTGCGGTATCCCGTCCTCCAAAAACTCCTGCGAGCAGGCCCTGAAGCCCGCCTTTTCATAGAGCCCGCGCGCGTACACCTGCGCTTCCAGCACGATGCGCCCCGCGC
The DNA here is from genome assembly GCA_018713375.1 of Candidatus Scatomorpha stercorigallinarum. The sequence goes on from DVOV01000232.1 coordinate 4,694, forward strand.
CCAGCCGCTCGCGCGCCACGCGCATTCCCTCGGCCAGAATACGGCTGCCCAGCCCCTGCCTGCGCCGCACGGCGATCACCCGCCCGATGGACACGTCGGGGAAGGTCACGCCCCGCGGCAGCACGCGCAGATAGGCCTCGATGCCCGCCTGCGAGCGCAGCCAGACGTGGTAGGCCTCGCGGTCGGCGCGGTCCACCTCCTGATAGGGGCAGCGCTGCTCCACCACGAATACCGCCACGCGCAGCTCGTATATGTCGGCCAGTTCCGCCGCCGAAAGCTCGCTGAAATGCTTTACGACAAGCTCCATTTCCTTCTCCCCCCATTGCAGAGCCAATAAAACGGCGCAGCCGCGGCTGCGCCGTTTTGTCCGTATCGCCGGGCCTTTATTCCGCCGCGGCGCTGTTTTTCTTGCGCCAGGCGTCCAGCACCGCGCAGAACACCAGCGAGAGGTAGGTCTCCTCCTCGTCGGCGCTGCGGCTGGTGAGCGCTATCGGTATCCTCGCCCCGACAACGGCGCCGCAGGTCAGCGCGTGGGCGTGGATGAGCCAGCTCTTGACCAGCGTGTTGGCCGTGGAAAGGTCGGGCGCCACGATGCCGTCGAATCCGCCGCCGGACCAGGGGCAGTCGTAGTGCTTCAGCCTTGCGGCCTCCTTGCTCAGTATCAGGTCGTAGGAGATGGGCCCCCAGAGCTCGCAGTCGGCAAAGGGGCGCTGCTTCTGCTCGTGGCAGAGCCGCTGGGCCTCCACCGTGTCCTGCATGTGGAAGGTGACCTTCTCCATCAGCGACAGTATGGCGAACTTCGGGTTCTCATAGCCGAAGGCCTTCAGCGCGTCCGCCATGTTGCGGATGATCTCCTTCTTCTGGCTGAGGTTGGGCTTGATGATGACCGTCATGTCGCTCAGCGCCAGCAGCTTGGGATATTCCGGCAGGCTGGCCAGCGAGACGTGGCTCATCAGCCGGTCCGTACGCAGGTCATTGTCCTTTTCCAGCACGGTCATGAGGAAATCCCGCGTAGGTATGTTACCGCGCATGAGCACGTCCCCGTCGCCCTCGTTGATGATGTCGATGGCCGTCTGGGTGATGTTGTGCCCCGGCGGCGTGTCCACCATCGTGTAGGGCTCGCGCTCGAGGCCGAGCTGCTCGAGCACGGTGATGGTGCGCGCCCGGTCGCCGACAAGGACAGGCTGGGCAATGCCCTTTTCCTGCGCGGCGAACAGGCCCTTGAGCATGTTCTCCCCGTCCGAGCCCGCGAGTATCACGCGCATGGGCCGGCTCATCTTCGGCACGCGCTCGAGGATGTTCTCAAAGCTCTTCAGCTCGTTGCTGTCCATATGCACTCTCC
>DVOV01000233.1 GCA_018713375.1 Candidatus Scatomorpha stercorigallinarum
CTCTTTGGAGTCTGAGGGATTTCTTTTTGACAAGACAAAAAGAAATCCCTCAGAAATGGGTCGCAGGGGCTTTCGCCCCTGCTTCCCGCCAGCCGCCGCAACGCGGCGGCAACTGCCCCCGGCCGCCGGCCGGTCAGTTGAAGAGGCCGCGGAAGAAGTCGATGACGGAGCTGACGGCGTCCATCACCCGCTGGAAGAAGCCGCCGGCCTTTTCCAGCGCCGCGCCCAGGCTTTGCAGGGTCTCCTGCACGGACTGCACCTTTTCCCGCAGGGCGTCCGGGTCGAGCTTTTCCAGCGCGCGGCAGAGCGTCACCAGCTGGCCCACCTGCGAGCCGTTCAGCTCCACGCCGGCCTCGGCGGCGATGCGGGCGATCTCCGCGCGCAGCTCCTCGTCCGTCATATCCCGCGTCTCGTCCAGCAGCAGCTTCAGCTCGTTGATGATCTCCACCGAGCCCAGGCTGCCGATGCTGTCCGAGAGCGAGGCCGTCACCGTCAGCTCCTGGCTGCTGACGCGCTTGGCCTCCTCGCTCAGCTCCTCGCCCGTGATGTCCTCATAGGCCAGGTAAACGCCCGTCAGCGCCGCGGTGCCGGAGACGGCGAAGGGCGCCGCCACCTTCACCCGCGCGTCCGTGATGCCGGCCGTGGCCAACGCGCTGACATACATCTCCGGCGTGCACCAGTTGACGTTCTCCGCCGTCACCTCCAGGCCCGAGCCCTCGGGCAGCAGCTCGACGTACGCGCAGGAGATGGCGTGCGTGCCCAGCACGCCGCTGTCCACCAGGCCGTCCAGGTATTCGCGCTCGTCGGCGTTGGTCACCGTCAGCTCCGTGACGCTGCCGCGCTCCACGCCGAAGGCGGCGTATACGCCGGCGGTCTGCTCCTCGTTGAGGTCCGCGCCGATGACGGCGCGCGCCGTGCCTCCGTCCGCCGCCGCCGTGCAGAGCGGCGCGAGTAGGCAGAGGGCCAGTATCAGGGCAAGGGTCCGTTTCATGTGAGCCTCCTTGATCGCGGTGTCATGCCGCTGGGGCGCGAGGCCCCTCACAGCGGCTTTTTGCTTATCTTCGCCCAGCGCCGGGGATAGGCCGCCGGCGTGGGGGCGGACTTTTCAATTATCACCGCCTCGTGGCGCAGCTCCGTGCCCGGCACGGCGTAGGGCGCGATGCGCGCCTCTCCGCCGCCCAGCTCGCGGATGGCGCTGCGCGCTTCGGCGAGCTCTTCGGCGCAGTCCGGGCCCTTCATGGCGATGAACAGCCCGCCCGGCCGCACGAAGGGCAAACAGAGCTCGCAGAGCACGTTCAGCCGCGCCACGGCGCGGGAGACGGCGATGTCAAAGCCCTCGCGCAGCTCCGGCGGGGCCTCCTCCGCCCGCGCGCAGACCACCGTCACGCCCTCCAGCCCCAGCAGCCGCGCCGCCGAGCGCAGGAAATCCGTGCGCTTGCCGAGGCTGTCCAGCAGCGTGATGTCCATGCCCGGAGATGCGATCTTCAGCGGCAGCCCGGGGAAGCCCGCGCCGGAGCCGACGTCTATCACCCGCCGGCGGGTGAAGTCCGCCGCCGCCAGCAGCGCGCAGCAATCCAGGAAGTGCAGCCGCGCGGTCTGTTCCTCGCCGGCGATGGCAGTGAGGTTCATCTCCCGGTTGCGCTCCGTGAGGTATTCGTAATATGAGCGGAAGCGCCGCAGCGCCTCCGCGTCCAGCGGCAGCCCCAGCTCCGCAAAGCCCGCGCGCAGTATCTCCTCCATGCCTGCCTCCTGTCCGGTAGTCATCTGATTTTATCACATTCCCCGCGGCAATGGAAGAGGGCGGGAAAATGTGAAATTCCCTATTGACAATCTGCCCAAATGCTGATAAATTATTGTGGCGCTCCAAAGACAGCAGGCGGCTTTTTGCGGAAGTCCTGCCGAGGACGGCCATCTTCATGATAGCTTTCTGCCCTCGTGTTCTGCGCACGGGGGATTATTTTTGGGCGCTTACGAATACTGCCGGAGGTGAAACTCAAGAAAATGCCGAATGCTAAGATTCTGAGCGAAAAACAGGCCGTTGTCGAGGCCCTCGCCGCTCGTCTCCAGGCTGCCAGCGCCGGCGTCATCGTCGATTACCGCGGCATCACCGTCGCGGAGGACACCCAGCTGCGCCGCGAGCTCTCCCAGAGCTCCGTCGAGTACAGCGTCGTCAAGAACACGCTGACGAAGTTCGCCATGGACAAGGCCGGGCTCTCCGGGCTGGACCACGTGCTCAACGGCACCACGTCCCTTGCCACCAGCGCCGCCGACCCCATCGCGCCCATCCGCATCGTCAGCGAGTACTCGAAGAAGCTGGGCGACCGCTTCAACATCAAGGCCGCCTTCATGGACGGCCAGGTGCTCAGCCAGGAGGACATCGACGAGATCGCCATGCTGCCCAGCAAGGACGCGCTCTATGCGAAGGTCCTGGGCACCATGCTCGCCCCCATCACCAGCCTCGCCGTCGTTCTCGGCCAGATCGTCGAGAAGAACGGCGGCACCGTCGAGAGCAGCGAAGCTCCCGCCGAGGAAGCCCCTGCCGCCGAGTGAGCGGCGCCACTTACTAAACTGATAAACAGGAGGAAATTATAATGGCCAGCGAAAAAGTTACCGCCATGATCGAGGAGATCAAGGCCCTGTCCGTCCTCGAGCTCAGCGAGCTCGTACATGCCCTGGAGGAGACCTTCGGCGTCTCTGCCGCCTCCGTCGCCGCCCCCGCTGCCGGCGCCGCCGCCGCTGCTCCCGCCGAGGAGGAGAAGACCGAGTTCGACGTCGTCATGAAGAGCTTCGGCTCCGAGAAGATCAAGGTCATCAAGGAAGTCCGCGCCATCACCGGCCTGGGCCTCGCCGAGGCCAAGGCCCTCGTCGAGGGCGTGCCCGCCAAGATCAAGGAAGCCGTCTCCAAGGACGAGGCCGAGGCCCTCAAGAAGCAGCTCGAGGGCGTTGGCGCCGAGGTCGAGCTGAAGTAATCGCGCTTAACAATGCAAAAAAGGACCGGCCCGCAGGCCGGTCCTTTTTTTGCGCGGTGATGCGCGCACAGATGCTCTTGCGCAAAGGGTGGCTGGGGGATATAATAGCGTCATACTTCGCTCTTTGGGCATGAAAAGGAGTTTTCTGCATGATTTACCGGGTCCTGGCCGTGGGCGACGTGGTGGGCGCCACGGGGCTCGACTATATTGAAAAGAACCTCTCCCGCATCCGCCGGGAGCTGGGGGCGGACTTCGTCGTGGTCAACGGCGAAAACGCCAACGTGGTGGGGGCCACGCCGCGGCAGCTGGACACCATCATCGCCGCCGGGGCGGACGCCATCACCCTCGGCAACCACACCTGGACGCGCTGGGAGCTGCAGCCCTATCTGGACGAGAGCGCCGTGGTGCTGCGCCCGGCGAACTACGCCCCCCAGTGCCCCGGGCGCGGCGCGGCCGCCTTCCGCACGCCCTTCGGCAAGCTGGTGGTGATAAACCTGATGGGCCGCTTCACGCTGGACGCCAACACGGACAACCCCTTCCTGGTGGCGGACGCCCTGCTGGAGCGCGAGGAGGCGAAGATGATCGTCGTGGATTTCCACGCCGAGGCCACCAGCGAAAAGCTGGCCATGGCCTATTTCCTCGACGGGCGCGTCAGCGCCGTCTGGGGCACGCACACGCATGTGCAGACCTCGGACGCGCGCATCTTCCCCCGCGGGACGGGCTATATCACCGACCTCGGCATGACGGGGGCCTTCGACGGCGTGCTCGGCATAAAGAGCGAGCAGTCCGTCGGCAAGTTCCTCGGCGACGTGCCGCGGCGCTATGACTGCGCGCCCGGCCCCGGCAAGCTGGAGGGCGCGCTCTTCGAGCTCGACACGGATACGGGCGCCTGCCTGCGCGCGGAGGCGGTGAGGTACACATGATAAGGATACTGCACGCGGCGGACCTCCACCTGGACAGCCCCTTCGAGGGCCTGCCGGAGGAAAAGACCGCCGTCCGCCGGCGCGAGCAGCGCGAGCTGCTGCGCGCCATCCCCCGCCTGCGCGCGGAGAGCGGCGCGCAGCTGGTGCTGCTGGCGGGGGACGTTTTCGACCGCGGCGTGGCCTTTGCGGAGACCGAGGAGGCCCTCGCCTCCGCAATCGCCGAGTGCGCCGTGCCGGTGGTCATCTCCCCCGGAAACCACGACTACTACGCCCTCGGCGGGCGCTGGGACCGCCTGCGCCTGCCGGAAAACGCCTATATCTTCAAGCGCGCCGAGCTGGACTTCATCGACCTGCCGGAGCTGGACGCGCGCGTCTACGGCGCCGCGTTCACTGACCGCTATTGCCCGCCGCTCCTGCGCGGCTTCCACGCGCCGCGGGAGGAGGGCATATTGAACATAATGTGCGTCCACGGCGAGGTGGGCGTGCAGGCCTCGCGCTACAACGCCATCTACGAGGCCGACATAGGCGAGAGCGGCATGGACTACGTCGCCCTCGGCCACATACACGCCTACAGCGGCGCGCGCACGGCCGGCCGCGTGCCTTACGCCTGGCCCGGCTGCCCGGAGGGCCGCGGCTACGACGAGTGCGGCGAAAAGGGCATGATAATAGCCGACATCGGCGGTGGGGAGCCGAAAATAACCTTCGTCCCCACCTGCCTCCGCCGCTACGAGACGCTCACATTCGACCTCGGCGCCGGCGCGGCCGTGGAGCTGCCGCCGGACGCGGAGCGCAACTGCTATAAGATCGTCCTCACCGGCGAGGTGGCCTCCCCGCCGGACATCGCCGCGCTGCGCCGCTCGCTCGAAGGGCAGTGCTTCGCCCTCCGCCTGCGGGACGAGACGCGGCTCCGCCGCGACGTCTGGGAGCGCGCGGGGGAGGACACGCTCAGGGGCAATTTCCTGCGCATACTCAAAGAGCGGCTCGAATCTGCGGAAAATGACGCTCAGCGCGAGCTGATCGACCGCGCGGCCCGCTGGGGCCTCGCCGCGCTCGAGCGCCGGGAGGAGGCTGAGGAGCTTTGATAATAAAACGCATGACCGCCTCCTTCGGCTGCCTCGACGGCAAAACGCTGGAGCTCAAGCCGGGGCTGAACGTCATCGCCGCCCCGAACGAGAGCGGGAAGAGCACCTGGTGCGCCTTCATCCGCGCCATGCTCTACGGCGTGGACAGCTCTGAGCGCGCGCGCTCCGGCCACCTGCCGGACAAGCTGAAATACGCCCCCTGGAGCGGCGCCCCCATGGCCGGTGAAATGGACATAAGCCACGCGGGCCGGGACATCACCCTGCGCCGCTCGACCAAAGCCGCCAACGCGCCCATGCGCGTGTTCTCCGCCGTCTATACGGGCACGGAGGAGAGCGTCCCGGGGCTGGACGGGGCCTCCGCCGGCGAAGCGCTCACGGGCGCGACGCGCGAGGTCTTCCGCCGCAGCGCCTTCATCGGCCAGGGCGAGAGCGCGATAAGCGGCTCCGCCGAGCTTGAAAAACGCATAGTCTCCGTGGTCTCCACCGGCGAGGAGGAGGGCGCGAGCTGGTCGGAAGCGGACGCGCAGCTCCGCGAATGGCAGCGCAAGCGCAAATATAACCGCCGCGGCGCGATCCCCGCCCTCGAGGGCGAGATTGCCGCCGATGAGGAAAAGCTCGGCGCCATGTCCGCCACGGTGAACGACCTCGAGCGCCGCACGGCGGAGCTCGAGCTCCGCGAGGGGGAGGCCGCCGGGCGCCGGCGCGCGCTGGACGCGAGCCGTTCCGCCGCGCGCTCGGAGCTCTCGCGCGCCCTCTCCTCGGCCCGCGAGCGCAGCGAGAGGGCCGAAGCGGCCCACCGCGTGGCCGTGGCCGAAAGCGCCAAGGCTGAGGCCGAGGCCGCCGGCGGCGTTTTCGGCGGCATGTCCGCCGCCGAGGCGGCCGAAAAGGCCGATGAGGAGCGCTCCCGCGCCGAAAAGCTCGCCGCCGCGGCGAAAAAGGGCGCGAGCGCCCTGCCCGCCGCCGCCCTCGCCGTCCTCGCAGCCGTCTGCATAGTCCTCGGCGCCGTCTGGAACGTATACGCCTTCGCCGGCGCGGCGGTTTTCGCCGCCCTCGCCGTTTACGGCTTCTCGAAATATTCAAAGGCTCGCCGCGCCGCGGAGCGCGCCGCCTCCGAGCTCCAGCGCCTGCTCGGGAAATACGGTACTGGCTCCGCGGACGGCATCGCCGCCCTCGCGGAGGAGCACGCCGCGCGAGTACACGCGGCGGAGAGCGCAAAGCGCCGCGAGGCCCTCTCCGAGCGCGAGCTGAACGACTCGCGCGAGGCGCTCCGCCTCGCGCAGGAGAGCTACGTCTCCCCGTCGGACACCCCGGCGGACGCTCTCAAGGCCCGCGAGCTCTCCGCGCTGAACGCGCGCATCGCCCTGCTGCGCACTTCCGTATCGGAGCTGACGGGCGCGGCCGCCGCCGGCGGCGACCACATGGCCCTGCGCTCGCAGCTGATGGAAAAGCGCGAGCACGTGCAGCGCCTGGAGGGGCAGTACGAGGCCATATCCCTGGCCGTGGAGGCCCTGAAGGCGGCCGACGCCGAGCTGCAGCTCCGCTTCTCCCCGGCCCTCGGGCGGCGCGCGGCACAGTACCTCTCCCGCATCACCGGCGGGCGCTACGACGCCGTGGCCGTCTCGCGCGATTTCAGCGTCACCGCCCGCCTGACGGGGGACGCCGAGCAGCGCGACAGCCTCTATATGAGCGCCGGCGCGGCGGATGCGCTCTATCTGGCGCTGCGCCTGGCCATCGTGGACCTGACGCTGCCGGCGGAGGAGCCCTGCCCCATCGTGCTCGACGACGCCCTCGCCTACGTGGACGGCGAGCGCCGCGCGCGCGTGATGGAGCTGCTGCGGGAGATCGCGGAAAAACGCCAGGTGATACTCTTCACCTGTTCGGACACATTGACAGAGGAGGAAAAGGTAAAATGATGAGATTTGAAGTGGCCGGCGAGGTCTTTGAAAAGCTGCCGGACGCCTGCTTCGGCGTCGTAGCCGTCCGCGGGGCGGACAACACCCACCCGATAGAGGAGGTCTCCCGCCTCCTGCACGAGAGCATTGCGGAGAGCGAGCGCCGCTTCTCCGGCCTGAAGGTGAAGGAGCTGCCGGAGATCGCCCCCTACCGGGACGCCTTCCGCGCGCTGGGCATCAACCCCAACAAGTTCATGTGCTCCATCGAGGCGCTGCTGACGCGCATCGCCAAGGGCAAGGGCTTCCCGGAGATCAGCCCCGTGGTGGACATCGGCAACGCCGTGTCGCTCAAATACGACATCCCCATCGGCGCGCACGACATGGGCACCGTGGAGCGCGCGCTGGAGGTGCGCCCCGCCCGCGAGGGGGACACCTTCGTGCCCTTCGGCGGCGGCGAGGCGGAGATCCCCGAGCCGGGCGAGGTCGTCTATGTCTCCAACGGCCAGGTGCGCACGCGCCGCTGGACCTGGCGCCAGAGCGAGATCGGCAAGATAACCGAGCAGACGACCGACCTCCTCTTCCCGATAGACGGCTTCCGCAGCATAAACTACGAGCGCACGCTCGCAGCCCGCGCGGACCTCGCGCGCTACCTGGAAACCCTCTTCGGCGCCAAGACCGCCGTCGGCCTGGTCGATAAGGATAACCCCGTCTTTGAGGCGGATATATAAACGCCCAGGCTGCGCCTGGAGGCAGATGCGCTGCGCGCCTCACTAACGGAGGTCATCCGTTGGTGAGGCGCGCTTCTTTGCATCCAAGCGCAGCTTGGCCGGCCGTGCATTGCTTCGCTTGCGCTCGCGGCACTGCCGATCATCAACATGTTAGCGGCGCGAGCGAAGCGAAGCCAACCGCGGCCGGCGGTGAGCAAAGCTATCCGACTACGGGATGACCACCTGAAAGTCCGTCGCCACCCGAACTAACGGGCAGATTTTACGTATCGACACGCACCAAAGCGGTTTTCTCTTTGGAGTCTGAGGGGTTTCTTTTTGACAAGACAAAAAGAAACCTCTCAGAAAAAGGCTCGCAGGGGCTTTCGCCCCTGCTTCCCGCCCGCCGCCGCAGCCTGGTTATTTTGTGCCGAAGATGCGGTCGCCGGCGTCGCCGAGGCCGGGGACGATGTAGCCGTGGTCGTTGAGGTGGTCGTCGAGGGCGGCGACGAAGATGTCCACGTCCGGGTGCTCGCTCTGCATACGCTGCACGCCCTCCGGCGCGGCGATGATGCTCATCAGCTTGATGTGCTTCACGCCGTCCTCCTTGAGGAACATGGCCGCGGCGGCGGCGCTGCCGCCGGTGGCCAGCATCGGGTCGACGATGATGACGTCGCGCTCGCTGATGTCGGGCGGCATCTTGTAGTAATACTTCACGGGCTCCAGCGTCTGCGGGTCGCGGTAGAGGCCGATGTGGCCCACCTTGACGTTCGGCATCAGGGTGAACATGCCGTCCACCATGCCGAGCCCGGCGCGGAGGATGGGGACGATGGCCAGCTTCTTGCCGGCGATGTGGCGGCACTTCGCGGTGGCCACGGGGGTCTCGATGAGGACCTCCTCCATCGGCAGGTCGCGGGTGGCCTCATAGCACATCAGCGTGGCGATCTCGCTGACGAGCTCGCGGAAGGCCTTGGCCCCCGTGTCCTTGTCGCGCAGGATGCTCAGCTTGTGCTGGATCAGCGGGTGGTCGAATACGTGCACGTTGCTCATGGCTGCTTCTCCTCTTTTATCTTCATTTAGTGTTTTCAAGCCGCTCCTGGCGCTCCCGCTCTGCCTGCGAAAGGCGCAGGTAGACGGGCAGGAGCTTTTCCGCGTTTTGCATCTCGCGACCGCGCGCGGCCATGCAGACGCCCCAGGCGCTCTGCATCAGCAGCGGCCCCGCAGCCAGGCGGCAGGGCACGCCGGAGCTGCCCAGCGCCTCGTGCGCGAGCTGCGCGCCGTCCCCCGTGAGGAAAACGCCGCGGCCGAGGGCGCGCAGCTCCGCGGCGAGCTCCTCAAGAGTGACCGCCCGGTCGGGAACCAGGCGCCGCGGCGCGCCGTCTGATATCTCAAAGAGGGCGTTATAGACCTGCCCCCGGCGGGCGTCCATGCAGCAGCAGACGATCTCGCCCGGCGCGGCGGCAAGGCCGTTCCAGGCCATGGCCTCCAGCGTGGAGACGCCCACGGCGGGCTTTTCAGCGCCGAAGCAGAGCCCCTTCACGGCCGCCACGCCGATGCGCACGCCGGTGAATGACCCCGGCCCCACGGAGACGGCCACGCCGTCGATGTCCGCCAGGGCGGTGTCCGTCCCGCGCAGCAGCTCCTCCGCCATCGGCAGCAGCGTGCGGCTGTGCGTGAGCCCCGCGCACTGGTAGTACTGCCCCAGCAGCTCCCCGTCCCGGCAGAGGGCGGCGGAGGCCGCCCTGGCCGAGGATTCGATGCCCAATATCAGCATACCGGCCCTCCTATCGTGATGCGGCGCTCGTCCGCGCCCAGCTTCTCAAAGCGGACGGTGACCTCATTGCCCGTGAAGGCGTCCTGCACGTTCTCGCTCCACTCCACGGCGCAGACCGCGCCGCGGTCGAGGTAATCGTCCCAGCCGATGCCCCAGAGCTCGTCCGCCGAGCCCAGGCGGTACATGTCGAAATGTATCAGCGTGCGCTCGCCCTCGTACTCGTTGACGATGGTGAAGGTGGGGCTGCTGACGCGGCAGCCGATGCCCATGCCGCGGGCCATGCCGCGCACGAAAGCGGTCTTGCCCGAGCCGAGCTCGCCGTACATGGCCACCACGGCCCCGTCCGGCAGCTTTGCGGCCAGGGCCGCCCCGGCCGCCTCCGTTTCCCGCTCGGAATGTGTTATGATCTCCATGGGACTGCTCCTTATCCTTAGTCGCCCTATTATACACCAAGCCCGCCGTTGCGTAAAGCCGTAAAAGGTGCTATAATGTCCAAAAGTCCGCCCGCAGGGCGGCACGCTCCACACGCCGCGCGCCGCGCGCGGCGCTACCCAGGCAAGAACGGGGTGTTCGCTTGAAAAAATACCTTCCCCAGCTGCGGGATTTCTTCCGCCGGGCGGACATGACGCTGCTCGCGCTCAGCCTCATCTGCTCGCTGTACGGCCTTGTCGTCATCGCCAGCGCCACGCAGGGCTATGACGGCGGCGCGGCGCAGTATGTCATCATCCAGCTGGTGGCCATCTGCCTCGGCGTTTTGATGTACGCGCTGATGACCGTCATCGACGTGGACATCTTCGCCGACCAGTGGAAGTGGCTCTATGCGCTGAGCGCCTTGCTGCTGGTGGCCCTGCTGTTTTTCGGCCAGGGCGACGAGACCACCGGCAACAACGGCTGGCTGCGCTTCGCCGGCATCGGCATCCAGCCCACGGAGTTCATCAAGCTGGCCTTCATCGTCGTGCTGGCCAAGCAGCTGTGCTATCTCAAAGCCTATAAGGACCTCAACTCCGTCGTCTCCGTGGCGCAGGTGGCGGGGCACTTCCTGCTGCTGTTCGGCGCCATCATCTTCGCTTCCGATGACCTCGGCAGCGCGCTGGTGTACTTCTTCATCTTCGCCGTGCTGCTCTTCATGGCGGGGCTGAAGCTGTACTGGTTCGTCATCGGCCTGGCGGCCATGGCCGCCGCCGTGCCCCTGCTGTGGACCTACTTCCTCAGCGACTACCAGCGCCAGCGCATCATGGCGCCCTACGACCCCAGCATCGACCCCACGTTCACGGGCATCAAGTGGCAGTCGCACCAGGCGCAGATGGCGCTCGCCTCCGGCCAGCTCACGGGCTCCGGCCTGGGCCAGGGCGCGCAGACGCAGTCGGACGCCCTGCCCGCCAAGCACACGGACTTCATCTTCGCCGTCATCGGCGAGGAGCTGGGGCTTATCGGGGCCTGCCTGTGCATCCTGCTGCTGGTGCTGGTCGTGGTGCGCTGCGTGTCCGTGGGGCTCAGGTCGCGCGATTTGCTGAGCACGCTGGTGTGCATCGGCGTGGCGGCCATGATCGTGTTCCAGACCTTCCTCAACGTGGGCATGTGCATCGGCATCGCCCCCGTCGTGGGCATCACGCTGCCCTTCTTCAGCTACGGCGGCTCCTCCGTGCTGGCCAACTTCATGGCCATGGGCCTGGTCTCCGGCGTCCACTACCGCCCAAAACCGGCCAGGTTCGCGATGTACTGACGCGCCGGCCCCTCATAAAGCGCAAAAGCGCCCTGGCTCATGCCAGGGCGCTTTCAATTTGTCCTGCGGGGCGTCAGGCGCCGGCCTGCGCCTTCTTGCCCGCTGCCGCGGCCAGGCGGCCGTAGCGGGCGGTGAGCTCGCGGATGCGGCGGGCGAGGGCCGGCGAGAGCTCGCCGGGCAGCGCGCGCCACTGCCAGTTGCCGTCCACCACGCCGGGGGTGTTGATGCGGCAGCCGTCGCCGAGGCCCAGGTAGTCCTGCATCTCGGCCACGAAGAGCTGCGAGGCCGTGAGCTGGCCCATGCGGAGGATGCCCCAGTCGTAGCCCTCCTCCTCGCTCAGCGCGCAGTACTTTTTGGCGAAGGCCAGCTCCTTTCTGGTCAGCAGGCCCAGCCACTGGTGGAGCGTGGGGTTGTCGTGCGTGCCGATGTAGCAGATGGTGTCATAGGCGCAGTTGTGCGGGAGGAAGCCCTCGCCGCCCTCGCCGAAGGCGAACTGCAGCGGCTTCATGCCGGGGAAGCCGGAGTCGGCGAGCAGCTTCATCACCTCCGGCGTCATATAGCCGAGGTCCTCGGCGATGAAGCGGGCCTGCGGGAACCAGCCCTTGAGCACGCCCACCAGGTCCATGCCCGGGCCCTTGCGCCACTCGCCGTTGCGGGCCGTTTTGGCCCCGGCGGGGACGCTCCAGTAGCTCTCGAAGCCGCGGAAGTGGTCGATGCGTATCACGTCGTAGAGCTTCAGCGCGCCCTCCGTGCGGCGTATCCACCAGCCGTAGCCGTCCGCCTTCAGCGCGTCCCAGTCATAGAGCGCGTTGCCCCAGAGCTGGCCGTCGTCGTTGAAGCTGTCGGGCGGGACGCCGGCCACGAACTGCGGGCGGCGCTCTTCGTCAAGCTGGAAGAACTGCGGCTCGGCCCAGATGTCCGCCGAGTCCGTGGCCACATAGATGGGCAGGTCGCCGACGATATCGATGCCCAGGCCGTGGACATAGTCGCGCAGGGCGTCCCACTGCTTGTAAAAGAGGTACTGTATGTAGGTGAAGAGGCGGATATCGTCCGCCAGCTCTGCGCGGTAGGACTCCATCGCGGCGGGTGTGCGCATGCGCGCGTCCTCGTCCGGCCACTCCATCCAGCTCTTCATGCCGAAGCGGCGCTTGAGGGCCATGAAGAGGGCGTAATCCGGCAGCCAGCGGCTGTTTTCGCGCTCAAAGGCCGCCACGGCCTCGCGGTCGCGCTCCCAGCCGCGCCCGCAGGCCAGGCTGAGCAGGGCGAAGCGGTGCTCATAGATCTTCCCGTAGTCCACATGGCGCGGGTCCGCGCCCCAGTCCACGGCGTTTATCTCCGCGCGTTTGAGCAGCCCGTCGGAGACCAGCGTGTCAAGGTCGATGAAATACGGGTTGCCGGCGAAGGTGGAGAAGGAGGAGTAGGGCGAATCGGCGTAGCTCGTGGGGCCCAGCGGCAGCAGCTGCCACACGCTCTGCCCCGCGGCGGCGAGGAAATCCGCGAATTTGTAGGCCTCCTTGCCCAGCGTGCCGATGCCGTACTTCGACGGCAGGGAGAATATCGGCATCAGGATGCCGCTTTTCCGTTCCATATCTGCTTACCCCTTTACGGCGCCGGAGAGGACGCCCTTGATGATGTGTTTCTGGCCGAGCAAGTATATCACGACGATGGGCAGTATGGCAAGCATGATGCAGGCCATCATCGGGCCCCACTCCACGCGGCCGTAGCTGCCCTTGAAGAACTGTATCAGCATCGGGATGGTCTTGTACTTCTCGATGTCCAGCACCAGCGTCGGCAGCAGGTAGTCGTTCCAGATCCACATGGCCTCCAGGATGGCGACAGAGACCATGGTCGGCCGCAGCAGGGGGAACACGACCTTGAAGTAGGTCTGCAGGGGGTTGCAGCCGTCGATCATCGAGGCCTCCTCGATCTCCAGCGGCACGCTCTTCATGAAGCCGCAGAACATGAACACGGCCAGGCCCGCGCCGTAGCCGAGATAGATGACCCACAGCGTCCAGGGCGTGCGCATGTGCAGCGTGTCTGCCATGTTGGAGAGGGTGAACATGACCATCTGGAAGGGCACGACCATGCTGAAGGCGCACAGGCCGTAGAGCAGCTTAGTGATGCGGTTGTGCACGCGCGTAATGTACCAGGCGAACATGCTGCAGCAGATGAGGATGGCGAGCACGCTGGTCACGGTGATGACCACGCTGTAGAAAAGGCTGGAGAAGAAGCCCTGCTGGTTGATGGCGTTGGCGTAGTTGGCCGCGCCGGCGAAGGTCTCCGCCGTCGGCAGCTGGAAGGCGGTGGAGGTGCTGATGGCCGCAGGTGTCTTGAGGCTGTTCATGAGCACCATGAAGATGGGGTACATCCACAGCACGCTGACGACCGTCATGACGACGCTCCAGAGGCTGCGGGAAGCTCTTGCTGACTTTGTCATTACTGCTGCACCTCCTTTTTACGGGTCGCGCGGAGCTGGATGAGGGAAATGGCCACCACGAGCAGGCAGAAGACGACGGCCTTCGCCTGGCCGATGCCGCGCCACTGGGGGCCGGAGCGGGAGTAGAACGTGTAATAGATGTTGTAGGCCAGCAACTCGCTCTGGTGCATGGGCGCGCCGCCGGTGAGGGCCATGTTCTGGTCGAAAAGCTTGAAGGAATTGGTGATGGTGAGGAAGAGGCAGATCGTGATGCTGGGCATCAGCATCGGAAGCTTGACCTTCCAGAAGGTCTGCCAGGGCGTGGCGCCGTCGATCTCCGCCGCCTCGGTCAGCGTGTCCGGTATGCTCTGCAGTCCGGCGATGTAGATGATCATCATATAGCCGATCTGCTGCCAGCACATGAGTATGACCAGGCCCCAGAAGCCGGCCGTGGCGTCCAGCTCCAGCAGCGGCTTCTCCAGCAGCGCGAGCGCGCAGTTGAGGAGTATCTGCCAGATGTAGCCGAGCACGATGCCGCCGATCAGGTTGGGCATGAAGAACACGGTGCGGAAGGCGTTCGTGCCGCGGATGGCTTTCGTCAGTATCAGCGCCACGGCCAGTCCGCCGGCGTTGATGGCCAGCGTGCTGACGACGACAAAGGCGCAGTTGTACCAGAATGCGTGCGTGAACGTCGTGTCCGCGAACGCGCGCAGGTAGTTGGATAACCCGTTAAAAGTGGCGTCCTTCACCGTCGTGAACTGGCAGAACGATAGGTAGACGCCCTGGATGAACGGGATGATGAAGCCGATGATGAAGGCCGCCAGCGTGGGCAGGACGAACACCGGCCACCATTTTTTTATGGCTTTTTCCACGTTTACACCACTCCCCTGAGTAAATTATACGCGCCGCCCGGGCAGGCCGCGCCC
>DVOV01000234.1 GCA_018713375.1 Candidatus Scatomorpha stercorigallinarum
GCACCACGAGCATATACGAGCTGCCGCTGCGCGTGACGTACTACGCGCGCGTCTCGTCGGAGTCCGACGAGCAGCTCAACTCGCTGGGCAACCAGATAAAATACTACGAGGATTTGATTCGCCGTAACGCAGCCTGGACGTTTGTGCCGGGCTACATCGACGAGGGCCTGTCCGGCATCTCGACCAAGCGGCGCGAGAATTTCAACCGCATGGTGGACGACGCCGCGCGCGACAAGTTCGACCTTATCATAACCAAGGAAATCTCGCGTTTCGCGCGCAACACGCTCGACTCGATCCGCTACACGCGTGAGCTGCTCGCGGACGGCGTGGGCGTGTTCTTCCAAAACGACAACATCAATACGCTCGACGAGGACAGCGAGCTGCGGCTTTCCATCATGTCGTCGATCGCGCAGGACGAGCTGCGCAAGCTCTCAAGCCGCGTGAAATTCGGACACCAGCAGGCGATAAAGCAGAGCGTCGTGCTGGGCAACAGCCGCATTTTCGGCTACAAAAAGGACAGCAAGCGGCTCGTCATAGACGAGGATCAGGCGCCGATGGTGCGCGAGCTGTTTGAACTCTACGCCACGGACGAGTACAGCATGAAGCAGCTCGAGACGCTGTTCTGGGAAAAGGGCTACCGAAACTTAAACGGCAAGAAGATTGCGCACTCGACGATGTCGAACATGATAGCCAACCCCAAGTACAAGGGTTACTACGTCGGCAACAAGGTCAAGGTCGTGGATATGTTCACTAAGAAGCAGAAGTTCCTGCCTCCGGAGGAGTGGGTCATGTTCAAGGACGAGACGGGCGAGATAGTCCCCGCCATCGTCAGCGAGGAGCTGTGGGAGCAAGCCAACGCCGTCTTGCAGCGGCGCAGCGAGGACGTAAAGAACCGCCGCGGCGTCTGCAACCACGCGAACCTGCTCACCGGCAAGCTCTACTGCGCCCACTGCGGCGAGCCGTATTACCGGCGCGAGTCGCGCGACAGGGACGGGAACGTCAACAGCCGCTGGGTCTGCTCGGGAAAGATAAAGGCCGGGCGAGATTCCTGCCCGAGCTTCGCAATTTACGAAAGCGAGATAAAGCCGCTGCTCTTCGAGGTCTTCCGCGACACGCACGACGCCTCGGAAGAGATGCTGCACGAATATGAGCGCATGTACGCGGCCATGACCTCGGACGTGAATTTAGAGGGGCAGATAGCCGGCACAGAGGGCAGGATAGAGCTGGCGCTGAAGAAAAAGAGCAAGCTGCTGGAGCTGACGGCGCTCGGCCAGATAACGAACGAAGATTTTGCTGAGATGACGGCCGCCTGCAACGCGGAGATAAAATCCGCCGAGCGCGAGCTGGCCGAGCTTCGCTCACAGCGGGATGACAGCGAGGAGTTTCGCCGGCACATGGAGAAGATACGCGCAACGCTCCGCGCCGCCGAACGGGAAGCGAACGCTGGCACAATAACGAAGGATTTCGTGGATACCTTCGTAGACAAGATAATCGCCACTCCCGTAGACGCGCGCACCATGCGGCTCGACGTGAAGATCTTCACCGGCGAGGTGACGGGCAAATACCTCGAAAAGCTCGCGCGTCGTACGGGCCACACGTTCAAGAAGATGATCGAGGCCTACGAGAACGGCATGAAGTAAGCTCTTTACAGCGGGCGCGCCGCGGGTATCTCCGCGGCGCGCTTCCTGTTGCCTTATGGCGCGCACAAACGGCACTGTACAAACTGCCGCCTGCTGTTGTATAATGATTGTTTGTGAGTTTTCGCGGCGCCGCCGCAGGGATATACATACGGAAGGGACGACGGGATGAAACGGCTGGTCATTGGCATATTGGCCCATGTG
Source organism: Candidatus Scatomorpha stercorigallinarum (assembly GCA_018713375.1). The sequence continues at coordinate 1,842 of DVOV01000234.1, forward strand.
GACTCGGGCAAGACGACGCTCAGCGAGGCGATGCTTTACCGCGCGGGTGCGCTGCGGAAGCTGGGGCGCGTCGATCACCGCGACGCCTTCCTGGACACGGACGCGCTCGAGCGCTCGCGCGGCATCACCATTTTTTCCAAGCAGGCGCTGCTCAAGCTGCCCGGCGCGGAGCTGACGCTGCTGGACACGCCGGGCCATGTGGACTTCTCCGCCGAGGCTGAGCGGGCTTTGCAGGTGATGGACTACGCCGTGCTGGTGATAAGCGGCACGGACGGCGTCCAGAGCCACACGGAGACGCTCTGGCGGCTGCTGGAGCGTTACCAGGTGCCCGTGTTCATCTTCCTCAACAAAATGGACCTGGCCGGCGCGGACCGCGCCGCGCGCATGGACGAGCTGCGCCGGCGCTTCGGCTCCGGCTGCGTGGACATGGCCTCGCCGGACAGCGCGGAGGAGCTGGCGCTCTGCAACGAGGAGCTGCTGGAGGCCGTCGCCGCCGGCGCCGCGCCCACGGAGGAGCAGCTCGCCGCGGCCATCTCGCGCCGCGAGCTCTTCCCCTGCTATTTCGGCGCGGCTTTGAAGCTGGAGGGCGTGGACAGCCTGCTGGACGCGCTCGCGCGCCTCACCTCCCCCCTGCCGCCGCGCGTGGACTTCGGCGCGCGTATCTTCAAGGTCACCCGCGCGGAGGACGGCGCGCGCCTCACCTGGCTGAAGGTGACGGGCGGCGAGCTGAAAGTGAAAGCCGAGCTGGCCTCACGGCCGGACGCCGCGCGCGCCTGGCGCGCCAAGGCCGACCAGCTGCGGCTCTATTCCGGGGCCAAATACAGCCTTCTCAACGCCGCGCCGCCGGGCACGGTCTGCGCCGTCACCGGCCTTGCGGACAGCTACCCCGGCGAGGGCCTGGGCTTTGAGCCGGACGCCGCCGCGCCCGCGCTGGAGCCTGTGCTGCGCTACCGCGTGCTGCTGCCCGACGGCTGCGACGTACACGCCGCCCTGCGCCAGCTGCGCGAGCTGGAGCAGGAGGACCCGCTGCTGCACGTTGTCTGGGACGAGCGCGCCGGCGCGGCCTACCTGCAGCTGATGGGCGAGGTGCAGCTGGAGATATTGCAGAGCCTGCTGGAGCGCCGCTTCGGCCTCAAAGTGTCCTTTGACGAGGGCGGCATCCTGTACAAGGAGACCATCCGCGCGCAGGCGGAGGGCATGGGGCACTATGAGCCGCTGCGCCACTATGCGGAAGTGCATCTGCTGCTCTCCCCCGGCGAGCGCGGCAGCGGCGTACAGCTGGCCAGCGTCTGCCCCACGGACGAGCTTGCGCTCAACTGGCAGCGGCTCATCCTCACGCACCTGGCCGAAAAGACGCACGTCGGCCCCCTCACCGGCGCGCCGTTGACGGATGTGAAGCTCACGCTCGCCTCCGGCCGCGCGCACCCCAAGCACACGGAGGGCGGCGACTTCCGCCAGGCCACCTACCGCGCCGTCCGCCAGGGGCTGCGCACTGCCGCCGCGCGCGGGGACTGCGTGCTGCTGGAGCCCTGGTACACGTTCACGCTCCGCCTGCCGCAGGAGGCCGTGGGCCGCGCCCTGGCCGACATGCCGCGGCTCTTCGCGGATTTCGACCCGCCCGTCACCGAGGGCGGCGAGGCCGTCATCACGGGCCGCGCACCCGTCTCGGAGCTGATGGGCTACGCGCGGGAGGTGGCGGCCTACACCCGCGGGCGCGGGCAGCTCGCCTGCCTGCCGGGAGGCTACGCCGAGTGCCACAACGCGGATGAGGTCATCGCCGCCGCCGGCTATGACGCGGACGCCGACACGGAAAACACCGCGGACTCCGTCTTTTGCAGCCACGGCGCGGGCGTGCTCGTGCGCTGGGACGAAGCGCCCGCCCACATGCACCTGCCCAGCGTCCTCGAGCGCGGCCAGCGCCTGAGCGCCGCCGCGCAGGAGGCTCCCGTATCCCGCGCCGAGCGGGCCGACGCCTACCGCGCCGCCCTGGCCGCGGACAAAGAGCTGATGGCCATTTTCGAGCGCACCTACGGCCCCATCCGCCGCGACAGCGTGCAGGCCATGCGCACGGTAAAGCGCCCGCCGTCCTCCGGCGGCCAGCCGCGCCGCGCGCCCGCCCGGCCGCAGGACACGGGCCCCGAGTACCTGCTGGTGGACGGCTACAACGTCATCTTCGCCTGGGAGGGGCTCAAGGAGCTGGCCGAGAAGAACCTGGACGCCGCACGCGCCCGGCTGATGGACCGCCTGTGCAACTTCGCCGGCTACCGCCGCTGCGTGCTGATACTGGTGTTCGACGCCTGGAAGGTCAAGGGCGGCGAGCGCGAGGTGGAGCAGTACCACAACATCTACGTCGTCTACACCCGCGAGGCGGAGACGGCCGACATGTACATCGAAAAGGCCACGCACGAGATAGCCCGCCGCCACCGCACGCGCGTCGTCACCTCGGACGCCGCCGAGCAGCTCATCATCCTCGGCAACGGCGCGCTGCGCGTCTCCTCCCACTCCTTTGAGGAGGAGGTGCTCGCCGCCGAGGCGGAGATCCGCGAGCTCCTCGCCCAGCAATAAACGATCCCCCGGAGAGCCCAGCCCTCCGGGGGATATTTTTGCGCCCTATTCGCCCGCTTATGGGCTCACTCCCGCTCATAGAGCGCTGCTCCCGGCTCGAAGCCCTGCGGCCGGTAGGTGATGGAGCCGATGCGCGGCTTCGGCACGCCGTAGCGCGGGTTGTAGCCGAATAGGTTTACATAATTCATAAGGTCGTCCTTTTCCTCCGCCATCGCCTGGAGCAGCTCCAGCGTGGCGGAGGCGTCGTCTATCGCACGGTGCGTGTTCTGCCCGGCGAGGCAGTAGGCCTCCACGGCGTTTTCCAGCCGGTGCGGATAGGGCCGCCGGTCGCGGTAGACGGTGAGCGCGTCCAGGAACTTCAGCCCCCGCAGCGCGCCCTCCAGCCCAGCTTCGCGCAGGAGGTAATAAAGGAAACAGAGGTCGAACTGCGCGTTGTAGGCCGCGAGCAGCGTCCCCGGCGCGCTGAGCATGTCCGCCAGCCGCTGCGCGGCCTCGCGCGCCGGCTCGCCCTCGCGCGCGAGCTGTTCGTCCGTGATGCCCGTCAGGCGCGATATGAACGGCGGCACCCGCCGCCCTTCCGGCAGCGAGACGAGCAGGTCGAAGCTCTCCTCCCCGCCCGCCGGCGTTATCTTCAGGGCGGCGAGCTCGATGACGCGCTCCCGCGCGGGGTCGATGCCCGTCGTCTCCGTGTCCAGCACCACCAGGCTCTCGAAGCCCTCCCACAGCCACTCAGCCATCCTGCGTCTTCCTCCAGTTTTCTATCTCTTTCAGGAAAGCCGCGCCGTAGCGCCGGGCCTTCACTTCGCCCACGCCGGCCACGTCCAGCAGCTCCAGCGAGTCGCGCGGCTTTTTCGCCGCCATGTCGGCCAGCGTGACGTTGGAGAAAATGACATAGGGCGGGACGCCCTGCTCCTCCGCCAGCCGGTAGCGCAGCAGCCTCAGCCGCTCGTAGAGCACGGCGTTTGGCTCTGTGGGCGCGGCAGTGGAGCCGCGCCGACGGCGCTCTTTTTTCTCCTCCGGGCGCGCCCGGCGCTCCGTCAGCGTCACGCGCCCACCGCGGAACAGCACTTCCGCCGCCTCCGCCGTGGGGATGAGCACGCCGTGATCGCCCCGCGCCAGATATCCCAGTTCCATCAGCCGCTCGGCGAGCGCGCTCACTTCCGCGGCCTTCGCGCCCTTCATCAGTCCATAGGTGCTCAGCCCGTCGAACCCTTTTTCGCGCACCCGCGCGCTGTTGGCCCCGCGCAGGCACTCCGTGAGCGCGCTCAGGCCCATGTAATAGCCGCAGCTGTCATAGATGCGCTTCGCGCAGGAGAGCATGATCTGCGCTTCCCGCGTCACATCCCGCTCGGTGAACTGCCCGCGGCAGTTGCCGCAGTTCCCGCAGTGCCCGTCGTGCTCCTGCCCGAAATACTCCAATATGTACCCGCGCAGGCAGTCGTGCGTGCGGCAATAGGCGGCCATCTCCCGCAGCCGGTCGCGTTCCCGCTCGCGGACGGCCTCCGCCTCCTCGATGCTCAGCCCGTCGCCCTGCCCGGAGAGCTCGATGAGCCGCAGGCCCGTCATGATGTCGGAGGGCGAAAAGAGCAGTATGCAGTCCGCCCGCTCGCCGTCGCGCCCCGCGCGCCCGGCCTCCTGGTAATAGGCTTCGACGCTCTTCGGCATGTTGTAGTGTATCACAAAGCCCACGTTGGATTTGTCTATGCCCATGCCGAAGGCGTTGGTGGCCACCATCACCGTTTTGCGGTCGCAGATGAAGTCGTCCTGGTTGCGCTGCCGCTCGTCTGCCCGCAGGCCCGCATGATAGCGCGTGGCGGCGCGGCCGTCGTCCTGCAGGGCCTGGCAGACGTCCTCCACGGCCCGCCGCGTGGCGCAGTAGACGATGCCGCTCTTCCCCTGCCTTGCGTCCAGCAGCCGCCGCAGGGCGCTGAACTTGTCCCGCGGCCGCAATACGTCAAAATACAGGTTTGGCCGGTCGAAGCCGGTGGTCACGCACAGCGGCGAGCGCAGGCGCAGTATGCGTATCACGTCCTCGCGCACCTCCGGCGTGGCCGTGGCCGTAAAGGCGCCCACGGGCGGCCGCTTTGGCAGCTTTTGCAGGAAATCCACGATGCGCAGGTAGCTGGGGCGGAAATCCTGCCCCCACTGGGAGATGCAGTGCGCCTCGTCCACCGCCACCAGCGAGATGTCAGCCGCTGTCGCCACAGAGAGGAAGAGCGCCGTGTCCAGCCGCTCCGGCGCCACATAGACGAGCTTATAGCCGCCCGCCCTCATGCGCGAGCAGGTCTCGCGGAATTCTTCCGGGGAGAGCGAGCTGTTGATACAGGCCGCGGGCACGCCCGCCTCGCGCAGGGCCGCGACCTGGTCCTTCATCAGGGAGATGAGCGGGGAGATCACCAGCGCCGTCCCCGGCAGCAGGATGGCCGGCAGCTGGTAGCAGGCGCTCTTGCCGCCGCCCGTGGGCATCACGCCGAACACGTCGCGCCCGGCCAGCAGGCCCTCCGCCAGTTCGCGCTGGCCGCGGCGGAACTGCGAGTGCCCAAAATACCGCTTGAGCGCCGCCTCGATGCCCGCGTCCGCCATGTTTCTCCCCCCTCCGGCTTTTTCCACAGCCCATTATACCCTCCCGCCCATCTATCCTGCAACTAAAAATGTGCGCCATGGCGGAAGCGCCCATAAGTGCTTGTATTGATGAAAGTAAAGATCCGGCGCCTTTCCCGCGGGAAAAGCGCCGGATCTATCTTATTCTGCTCTGTTATAGCGCGCCGATGAACTTCCACCAGGGCAGA